>NZ_JAWOVO010000006.1:0-278254 GCF_033339955.1 Vibrio sp. 1731
TGAGTTTAAAAGCGAGGGAGTAATCGCGCTGAGTTCTTTTAGTTGTTGATTTCATAACACTCTCCAATTTTGGGGGTGGAAAGTGTCAACCTTATTTAGGACGGCACACCAGTAGAAAAAAGGCCTGACGATGTCGTCAGGCCTTTTTCGTTTCGCCGATCTTTTTAGCGTTTGAACGTTACTTGCTCTGCTTGTTCAAGATGAATATGAGTTGTCGCAGGCTGTGTTTCTGCAATCACTTTACCGTGACGAACAGAGTAACGAACCGGCACTTGGCGACGTACTGCGTCAAAACCATTTTCTGCGGGAAGAATCAGTAAACTACCTGGTTTGCCTTCTTCAATGCCGTGCTTGTCTTGAATGTTCAGTGTACGTGCTGAATTGTTGCTGATCAGATCCAGTGAGTTGTTGATTTGGTCGTAACCCATCACCTGACACACGTGCAGACCCATATGCAGTACTTGCAGCATGTTTGCAGTGCCTAGTGGGTACCAAGGGTCAAATACATCATCGTGTCCAAAGCAGACGTTGATGTTGGCATTCAGCATCTCTTTCACTCGTGTTACGCCGCGACGTTTTGGGTAATCATCAAAACGTCCTTGTAAGTGAATGTTCACCAATGGATTTGCCACGAAGTTGATACCGGACATGCGTAATAAACGGAACAGGCGAGATGCGTATGCACCGTTGTAGGAACCCATCGCTGTGGTGTGACTGGCCGTGACTTTATTCCCCATATCAAACTTGTGCGCTAATGCTGCCAGTGTTTCAACGAACCGAGATTGTTCGTCATCGATTTCATCACAATGCACGTCGATCAGGCGGTCGTATTTTTTCGCTAACTCGAATACGTAGTGCAGCGATTCAATGCCATATTCGCGTGTGAATTCAAAGTGTGGAATCGCGCCAATCACGTCCGCACCTAATTTGACGGCTTCTTCTAGCAGCTCTTTGCCATTTGGGTAAGAGAGAATTCCTTCCTGCGGGAAGGCGACGATTTGGATATCTACCCATTCTTTCATCTCTTCACGCACT
Organism: Vibrio sp. 1731; assembly: GCF_033339955.1. Taxonomy (NCBI): domain Bacteria; kingdom Pseudomonadati; phylum Pseudomonadota; class Gammaproteobacteria; order Vibrionales; family Vibrionaceae; genus Vibrio; species Vibrio sp. 1731. The sequence continues at coordinate 1,036 of NZ_JAWOVO010000006.1, forward strand.
TCTACCATCGCTTTTAGGGCAATTAGGGTAGGGTCTGAAACATCGACGTGGGTACGAACGTGTTGTACGCCGTTTGCTATCTGCCATTTTAAGGTTTGTTTTGCGCGCGCTTTCACGTCTTCAATCGACAGCATTTCTTTGCGCTCAGCCCAACGTTCAATACCCTCAAACAATGTGCCAGAGATGTTCCAGCTTGGCTCACCTGCGGTTTGAGTTGTATCTAAGTGAATGTGTGGCTCGCAGAAAGGCGCAACCGCCATACCGCCTTCAGCATCGATGATGTCACCGTTATGACTAAGCTCCACATCGTTGCTTTCAATGCGCTTGAATTGACCATCTTCAATCAAAATTTGCTGCAGACCTTTTTGTCCTTTTAACGTTACGTTTTTGATCAGTAGTGTTGTCATGATGGTTCCTTACGCTGGCTGTGTAGCCAGTGCTTTTTTGTTGAGAACAGGATTAAGAATCAGGAAGCTAATTGCGCCGCCAAGTACAGCGTTAATCGGCACTACGCCAGGCAGGAAGTGTCCCGCACCAACGCCAATCACGACAGCGATAATGCCAGCCCAGTTAACGTTTTGGAATTGGGCGGCTTCAAAGTTTGCGTAGCGTTTACGGTTCGTGAAGAAGTCAGCGATGATCACACCGCCAATCGGTGGAATTGCCAAAGATAAGAAGGTCAGCCAGCCAACAAAGTTATTGTAGAGCCAGAGAGCGCAAAGTGTGCCAACAAGACCGTTCGCCATTGAGATGTATTTACTTGGTAAGCCTGTGATGTTGGAAAATCCAAGACCCGATGCGTAGAGCGCGTTGTCGTTGGTCGTCCAGATGTTCAAGCCAAGAACGATGATAGCTGGAATAAGAAGACCTTGCGCGATCATCACTTCAGAGATGTCTGATTGACCCGTCACCGACGCACCTGCCGCGCCAAAGATAAACATTAACGAGTTACCGATGAAAAATGCCACCATGGTGATCATCACGGCGCTGCGCGGCTTTTTACCAAAGCGTACGAAATCCGCCGTTAATGTACCAGCACTGACAAAAGAGCCGACAACCATCGCGAGAGCTATTGAAAAATCGAGTGGCTCGGTTGGTTGAACCTGTTGTAGTTCGCTTATACCGCCAACACTATTTACTGCCTCGATGACAGAGTAGCCGCCAAGTAGCGCAATGGCAGGAACGGCAATTGCTGACAACACCATCAGTGCGGAGATGCCAAAGTAAACGGTCGCGGTCATGAGCAAACCGGAGACGAGGATCAAAGTATTGGTATCGATGCCCGTTGCTTTGTGCACCGGAATCGCAAACATCGCGACACCAACTCCAAACCACCCAACTTGAGTACCGCCAAGAAGAGCAGAAGGAAGCCAAGAGCCTTTAGAACCAAAAGAGAAACGAGCAAGAAGGTGAGTAGAGAGACCAGTAGAAGCGCCGATGTAACCGAGGAAAGAAGTGTAAATACCGAGGATTAGGTTACCGATGAGAACAGCGAGGAAAAAATCATTGAAGGAGAGCCCAGTACCGAGAGAACCCCCAGTCCACATACTTGCGGAGAAAAAAGTGAGTCCTAACATCACCATTGTAAGTGACGCCACGCCTTTTCTGGCCGTGTTAGGAACTGGTCCAAGACTGTAGTTATTGTCTCCAGCCATTATTACCTCCGCACATTGAAATATTAAATTATAGCACCTGATTTTCAGGCAAACGGCGCGTATTATCGTGATGTAAATTTAATAGTCAATGATAAAGTTGAAATTTAAACGTTTGCTTGGTTTTTGGTTTGTATTTTTTCCTTTAATAACAATGGTTTAATTTTTGAATTCTAAAATTGAAAAATTTATTTTTACGTATTTTCTATGATTTATAGACAGGTTTTCTATGTGAAATTAGTGTTTTGAATTGCCATTTGTTTTTATGGATTAAATTTATCTATAACTCTGGATTGTTCAGTCGATTTCTATGAAAAGAAAACGATTTCATGATGGGATTTTTGGTTTGGACGTTATTTGTTCTTTTCTTGGGTGTGTTTTCTTGGTTTTATTTTATGTAGGTGATTTATTTTTGTTGAAGCTGGCATTTCTAATGGTTTAGTGGGCGAATATTTGAATTTTATAAACAGTAAACAATCTGTTGTGGGTAAGAAAAGTACAACCGAGCTCGGTCAGAGGATAAGAGGGCAATAGCCACATAAAAAAATAGCCAACCGCAAAGAGTGCGATTGGCTTATATACATGTGAACAAAATCAAGTTCACTAACAACGTCAGTTGGCTAGGTGACCCTCGGCTTAAGAAGGGTCGATTTATATAATGCAGTTACTGTGCCAACTTTAATATGCCCTAAAATACGTAGTTTCTGTGACATGCGTTGCTTAAAGTTTGAGTAATGTTTGCAATTTGCAACTGCGTTATGCAATTTGACTCTATTATGCTAATGATTGATTAATAAACAATGAACCTTTTAAAGCATGACTAAACTCGCCGTTCCTAAAAAGGCGAAAAAACCAACTACATCTGTCACTGTTGTTAGAATCACCGAGCCAGCCAAAGCGGGGTCCAATTTAAACTTATCCAGAATAATGGGAATCAGCACACCAAATAAAGCTGCGGTAATAATATTGACGATAATGGCGAGCGCGATGGTTCCCCCTAGAACCGGAGATTGAAACCACAATCCAGCGAGCCCGCCGATGATTAACGCCCAAGCAATGCCGTTCAGAGAGCCAATACCCAACTCATTTTTCAAAAGCTTGAAGCGGTTACCTGGGGTGATCTGATTAAGCGCCATCGCACGAATCATTAGAGTGAGCGTTTGGCTGCCAGCAATGCCCCCCATGGATGCAACAATTGGCATGAGCACCGCCAAAGCCACCACCTGCGCAATTACATCTTCAAATAGTCCGATAGTGACAGACGCCAAAATCGCAGTAAGCAAATTGATACCTAACCAAACACCGCGCTTTTGCGAGCTTTTTAATACTGGCGCAAACAAGTCATCGCCTTCATCCATACCTGTACCGGCCATCAAACGTGCTTCGTAGATTTCACGCTGTGTACTCAATGCAAACTGCCAATCGACTTCACCGATCAGTGTTTGGTCTGCATCAGTTACAGGGAGAGCGGGCAGTGTGCTGTGTTCTAATGCCTCTACCGCTTCAGGAAGCATCATTTTACTGTCTAGCACCGTCACAGCCTCAATAACGAGTGTTTTTAAGCGAGTATCGGGGTCACCACGCAAGATATCGAAGTAGTTGACCGTTCCACGATACTGTTTATTACGATTAATCAGATACACCTGTTGAGGCGTGTCGTAGCTATAGCGCTCCATTAACTGCTTAGCTGTCCCAATCGTAATGTTGAAGGGCAGGGTGATGATCTTACGTTCAGCCCAGTGGCCGAGTTCTTCATCAGCATACTCGTTTGCTTGATCGTAAAGTTCCAACTCATCTTTTTCTATCAACGAGAGCGCTTCGTTGATGATCGACTCTGGCAACGAATCGGCCCATTCGATGAGCGACAAGTTGTCGAGTTTAGCGAGAGTGAGCTTTAGCTCGACTTCAGATAACGCATTGATGATAGAGAAACGTACGTCCGCACGCATTTCCGTTAACACGTCGATATGTAGCTCTAGTGGTAAAGCTCGCCATAAGCGAACACGATCGTCGATTGGAAATGCTTCTAGAATCAGGGCAACCGCGCCGGGCTCGAGGCCCGCTTCAATAGATTCATTGAGCGTTGCGACTTGATCCGCTTCTTCGGCTTGGCCAATTTGCTGGATTAGAGTGGAGAGATCTTGAAACTTGCTCACCGAGTACCCCGATAGTTAATTCGTTTTATGGAAGTATGGCATGTTATTGAGATGCACAACTATGCATCTTAACCTTGCTCAAGGTACTTGAAAGTAACAGAAAAACAATAGGCTATTTGCTGTTGATGGTGAGATATGGCTGTACCAATTGGCGAATGTTCACTTTTGCGCCAATACGGGCTGCCAGCAAGTACATTCCGCCTATTTTTCTGTGCAAAAATAGGGCATCTGCTGGTGGAGTATGCCAGTATTCTTGTTCCATGCTTAAAATAGTGCCAGCTTCGCGAAGCTTTTGTGCTAAGCCACTGGCTTTAAAATCATAAGGCTCATCAACTAACATTGGTTCACATGCCATTTTCACTAGATCGAGAATCGCTTGGCGTTGGTCTGGAAGGATGGTTTGGCTGAAGAAGCCTATTTGTTCAAGCGCATCATTCAAGCCTTGTTCGTCATTGTTAACGACAGATGCGAAAGCTTGGCGATAACCAGTGCTGAACCGCTCGCTGTACTCGCGAGTGGCCCCGAAATCTAGCAAGCCGATTTGACGAGTGTTTTCGATATATAAGTAGTTGGCGAAATTTGGGTCGGTTTGTACCATCTTAAATTCGAACAGCTCTCGAAACAGTAATTCGAGTAGGCTGTGCATGACAAAATCTCGCGTACTCTGATCATAATGTTCGATTTGCTCAATCGGACTGCCATCAATGAATTCCATCGCGAGAACGGAGTCTGAGCAACTTTCAGTATGAATCTTGGGCACCACAAAATGAGGGTGCTCCTTCAAAGCGTCATGATAACGAATGGCAAATTGTGCCTCTCGTGCGTAATCGGCCTCGTCATGTAGCTGCTTTTTCGCTTCTTCGAGCAATCCTTTGTAGTCGACAGACTCGGGAATCAACCCAACGACCTTGAGCAGTGTACCGACATTATCGACGTCGCTATCGATACTTTTCCGTATGCCCGGATATTGCACTTTGACGGCTAGGTTATCGCCCGCATCGCTGTAGGCTTGGTGCACTTGTCCTATTGATGCACTGGCGATTGGTTTGAAGTTAAATGACAGAAACTCAGCTTTCCAATTCGTTCCTAGCGAACTTTCCATTACTGCGTTGAGTTGTTTTGCAGGCATTGGGTCTGCGTTGGAACGAAGACGGGAAAGAATATCGGCGAGTTGAGGTTCTAAAACATCACCAGCATCCATTGATAGCATTTGTCCAAGCTTCATTGCAGCGCCACGTAGATGAGCAAGTTGGTCGGTTAAACGCGCGATGTTCTGTGGCGTCAGCAAGAGGTCTTTCGCTTTTGGTTTGTTGCCTTTGGCTATCTGCTTCGTGCCTTCTGCAATCACATTGCCAGCGACACGGGTAGCAAGTGAAGCGAACTTGCTGAATCTTGAGATGCGATGGGTAGGTAGGCTTCTTTCCTTTGCCGACATGAATCTTCTCCGCTATTTACTAACTAATTGTTATACGGGAAAAGGATATGTTTGGATACAAATGAAAAGAAAACCGCCAGCGTAACTGGCGGTTTGCGAGTTTAGATAGAGTAGAAGAAGTACAGTTGAGACTTCATTCGGATGATGATCCCGCGAATCACATCTAAGAAGGCCATAAAGCCTATCGGTTTTTCACCGCTGACCCATGCGAGGCCAACAGAGCCAACAGGGATGTCGTAGCCTTCTGGCTCATCAATCTTAAGACGAACAAAGTGGTGTTTGTTCTGTAAGTTCTTTCCAGTGGTGACACGTACGGAATCATCGAAACCCAGTAGATTACCTTGTGACTCACCTGTTGCTTCAACAATGCCTTCGACGGTCGCTGAGAAGATCTTACCTGGGTAAACGGACGAAGAGAATTCCGCTGGCTGACCCGGTTTGATGTTACGAATCGCCTGGTGGTTGACTCGCATCAGCACGTACTTCTCGTTAGTGTACATGTTGATACGCGGCATCATCGATACACGCTGACCTTCACGCAGGATAAAGTTGGTGACAAAGCCATCTGTTGGGGCATGAACTTTTGTGCTATTCAAATCCCATTGCGCTTTTGCAATTTGCTCTTCAGCTTGGCGCAGTTCGGCTTGTTTAGTTTCAACTGCAAGTTCCGCTTTATGAATCGCCAGTTTTGCACGGGAAATATCGACTTGTTTCTTCTTGATTTGAGACTCAAGGGTCAACACGTTGTGACGTGCCATATCAACCGCACTCGATTGTTTGTCGATATCGCTTTCCGTGATGGTGTTGTGCACTACTCGGTTTTGCTCAACATAACGATCTAGCATTTTTTTCTGCAATTTGTAGTCAACTTTCGCCGCTTCCAACTGGCTCTTTGATGTTTCTAGATCTTGCACTAGCGCTTCGTGGTTAGCTTCTTCAATCTCGATGTCGCCTTTTGCTGTAGCTAATGCAACGCGAGCAGAATCAGCGGATACGTTCGCTTGATTTAATGCGATTTTGTATTGCGTTGGGTCAAGTTCATAAATGAGCTGACCTTCTTTAACTTGCTGATTCGGCTCAATGTAAATGTGGTCAACTTTACCTTTTACATTGGTTGAATCTGGACGCAATTGGATGTGTGGTGACTGCACGACAGAACCGCCGGATAAATCCATCGGGGTGAAGTTAATCAAACCTACCCAGACGAACATTAGCCAACCCAAGCCGCCAAGATAAGCGAACGATTTGGTTGCTTTGTTCCAAGGCATGCCAACCAAACGCAACAGATAGATGAAGAGTGCCCATACCGCTAAACCTTCTAACATTATGCTTCCTCTTTTGGCTGTGTTTCTGTTTGCGGTTTACTTTTCCATGTATCACGCAGATTGATGATGGCTTTTTCCATATCAACAAATGCAAAGATCACGGCTAGCACCCAAACCCAGTGCCAGATAAACCCTATCCAGGTCAGCGCAGTGATGAGCCCTATCTGATGATGATCTTTGCTGTGTGCTTTATTGATAGGTAATTCATGGATTTTCCAAAAGCCGTAACACGCGCCCGCGACACTCGCGATTAAAACGACAGCAGCAACAACATGTAACGCTGTATCTGCGCCTGTACCGACAAATGGGACACTCAGTAAACTCATTAAACGCTCCTCTATCAAACTGTTGGCGTATTGTGATCTGAATTTGATTTGCGGCTTTCTTTGTGACAGATTCAATCACTACAGGATTAAATTTGATGTGATTGGTTATGAAAACGGTTCGGTTTATTCGCGCGATGGGCATTCTAAACATGCATAACCTCGCGTTATCTAAATACAATTTGGACTCGGATGAGTTAGGGATCCCAGCATCGGTGTTTCGTAACCCAATGACACTGATCCCGCTAAAAGCCGTTGCGGAATGGTACCGTTGTGTTGAACAAGCCAGTGGTGACCCGGATGTGGTGTTGAGTCTCAGCCGAGGTATTGAACTGCAAAAGCTAGGGCCAGTGGGACGCTGGTTATTCTCCGGCAATGATTTAGCCAGTACCATTCGGCGAGTGAATTATGGTGTGAGCAACCTACAATCAGGGGCGTTTTTTGCTGGCGAACAGTCGGGTAAAATCATCAAATGGACTTACCACAACCCGTTTATAGAAACGTCAGTAAAGGTGCACGATAGTATCCGCTGTGCGGTATTTATGATTAAGGTGTTACGCGAATTTCTTGGCAAAGATTACCAGCCTTTACGTGTCAAGGTTTCAGGCTCGAGAAAAAATACTGAGAGATACCGGGAATATTTCGGCTGCGACGTGGAATGGAGTCAGCCAAAAACAGAGATATGGATCCCGGGAGATGACCGACTAGCTTCTCGCCAAGTGAGCCATCGAGAAGACAACCGTCTAGCGATGAGTTTTTCCGATTTGGATGATTTGCTTAATATGCCCGACCCAGAAGATGAGTTGAAAGTGATTTATGAAGTGGTGAATTACAGCAGCCATTATGGATTGCCAACGTTAGAGCGCGTTTCTTCTCTGCTTGATTTATCTGAACAGCAGTTTCAACGTCGTTTGCATAAATTAGGACTCAATTTTTCGACGGTTTCTGGCTATGTATTGAGTAATATTGCAGCTGGTTTGTTGAGTAAGCGCGTGAGTATTGATGACATTGCCACGCGCCTTGGTTACACCAATGTGGCGAGCTTCAATCGTATGTTTAAGAAACATCGTGGATTAACGCCCAAGCAGTATACGGGAAGATTAGAGAAGTAGTGCTCCACTTATCTCTATGAGTACAAGCAATAAAAGCCCTCAAAGTTGAGGGCTTTGTTATTTTTTTGTGTCGTTTTATGTGGTGGCTATTTCTTAGGACGCCAACTTAGTGCACTTGCAACAGCGCCGATGGCAATTACATCCTTTTTTTGTTCGCTAAGTTCAGGGAGCATCTGTACCGCAATGGTACCGTTCGTCTGCACTGCGGCAATTTCTTGTGTGCCTTCCTTAAAGCTATAACCCAATGGAATGTCTACCGCCATCATGGCGTCAGGACTAGTATGTACAGTTTCTACATTAAAGTGGGTGCTACCAATACGCACTACGCCTGTCTCTTTTTTCTCAAAGCTGATGTCGATGAGAGCGGATTTTGGCTCCATCGCAAACTCACCGACTTTTTTACCATCTTGAGTAATGTCACAGGTGTAAGGATCATTCCCACCAAAATCGACGCCCATGTAGTTAACCGACATACCGCCTCCAGTGCAGTTCAAAAGCCAAGTTTCCCCGCTGTCGATACGAGTCACTTCTGCGCCCATTGAACCTTCTTTGAAAGAGATACGGTTAAACCAACTTGAGTTAGAAGCACTGCGTGAATACTTGCCTTTGTACTTACCAGCAAAATCAAAATGGCCATCCGCACCGAATCCCCAAAAATCACCGTCGGTTTTGATCAGCATTTCTGGTTGTGCTTTTACGGCATCAGTACGATCCATGACGGCTAGGCCACCACAACCAGCAAGGAGCAAGGGAGCGAATAGAATAAGTTTCTTCATGTTTTTCATTGTTTATAGCTTGGTTACATCTAGGGTTTGGTCGGTGAATTGGATGTTCTGAATGTCGTACAACTCGTCAGTGCCTGTATTTGGGCACTCAACAGAAACACTCTTTGCTTTGATAACAGTACATTCCGCCAGTTTGTGTGGCACTATATAGGTGTTGATACCGCCTTCACCATAAATGCTGTTGTCTTTGCTGTTGCCTTCAAAAGTATTGTTTTGATCATTACCGATCACATTCATCGCGTCGCCGCCAATGATCTTCACTTTTGTTAGCCACTGAGATTTGTAGGTGTACGCTTCTATCAAACCGTCTTTGTTGGGAGCCATACGGAAGGTAGGTACTGTGCCTGGACTTGTCTTTTCTGTGTAGAGCTTGACGCCCGCAGAGTCGATATTCGCGGTATATTGCAAGTATCCGTGGAATAAGCCACTGATCCAATCAACGGCTTGTGGATCTTGGGTTTGCATTTCTTCACGCGTTAACGCTTGGTAGCCATCTAAACCATGTCCGTTTGCTTTTGCTACACCCATGTAAGCTTCAAAAGCGGCAGCAAAATATTCGTGAGAATATGAAGGGCCCGTTTGTTTCACACTTTCAGGATCGAAGTCGTCCGATTTCCAATCGTCCCAGTCATACTGAGTAGGGCGCCACACCGTCGGTTTGCCCGATTGAATATCGTTATAGATGCTTAACGCATGAGCTTGAATGTCATTTTGCAGTGCCGCAGTCGCCGTGTTAGGTGCAATACCTTGCGCTTGGACCAAGTGTAAAATTTCTTCAAAAGCGGCGTCTCGTTCGGCTTTTTTACCAAGATTGGCGCAGTAATCGGCAAAATTACTCATGTAATGGCAATCGCCTTCAACTGTCAGTTCTCGATACATTAAAGATTGGCTATTCCTTAGCCAGTTTGGTGTTTCTTTACTAGTTACTAATGTTGACGCGATAGATGTGACAAGTGTATCCATATCATCTTCGTTAAGTACCATCATGCTTACAACAAACTTTTCTAGAGAACTCGTATCAAAAGAGTGTGCTAAGCCCGAGCTTGTAACTGCATCGTTCAATTTGCCTTGGCGAATCAGTTCGTTGATAAAGATTTTGGTTAGCATCTCATCATTCTGTTCGTCGTTTTCGGTCAGCATTAGTGTGGCATCACGCTCGGCTAATGTCTTAGCGATACGAGACTTGTCAGCACCGTACTTAGAGTCTGGTTGGTTTGTGAGAAGGTGTTGGATGATTTTGGCTGCACGAAAGATTTTTTCATTATTCGCACCGTCATCAACAGCCACAATGTGAAATGTATCGTTGTTGTTTGCTTCGGAAAGGGAGATTTTCACATAGTGGGTGAAGCCAGCATCAGCAGCCACTTTTAACTTGGCTGGAAACTCTGTAGAAACGACAGTTGGGATTGTGACAGTGCTCAATGTTGGCATTGGTGGTGGTGGAGGTGTTGTTTTCGATGGTTTCGGATTAGATTCACTGCCGCCACAAGCAGTTAGACTTATCGCGCAGAATATGGCTAAAGGTGTTAATTTGGAATATCTCATTTCATGTTACTCGTAGACTTTATTAGAGCAAGAAACTTAGAAGCAACATAAAGTCCTGTCTATATAAGCAAACTAAGTCATATATGTTGATATTGTTTTTTGGTAAGACCTATTATTCGATACATTTAAAAATATAGTGGATTTTTATTCCGAATTTTATTTTCTATGTGAAGCTATATTCTGGTAATGAATAAAACCTCAGGTTATTGCATGGTTTTAGGGGTATAGAATGATTAGGATTATCGTATATGTATGGTTTGTAAGCGTATGTAAGCCTGCGTTTTATTAAAATTATCATTTAAGTAGGTTGCGCAGTATAGGACGAGCGATATACTCCCTCCATCATATTGGTGGAGTAAATGATTCATGGTGGGTAATACAATCTTACTGGTAGAAGACGACTCAGAGATTGCTCGATTAACCAAAATGTACCTCGAAGCCGAAGGGTATACGGTAACTGTCATCGATAACGGTCAAAATGCATTAGAAACGATTAAGGGGCTCAAGCCGGACCTAGTACTGTTAGATTTGATGTTACCAGGAAAAAATGGCGCAGAAATATGCCAAGAGGCGCGTAAGTTTTATCATGGTATTATCATTGTTTTGACTGCGACCGATGATGAAATGAGCGAGGTGAGCTTATTTAAGTTTGGTGCTGATGATTACCTTACCAAACCGATAAAAGGCAATATCCTTCTCGCCCGTATTGAAGCAGCGTTGCGTCGCTATTGTCGTCAAGTTGATATCGTTGAAGAAGAAAAGCTGAGCCGATATGGCATTAGTCTTTGTCTTCGTCGCTCCCAGGCATTTTATTTGCAAAAAGATATTGGTTTAACGAGTTCTGAGTTTGAAATTTTAGAGCTCCTGATGCTGAATGTCGATAAGCCAGTATCTCGTGAATCATGTTGCCGTCTTGCCCGAGGCATTGAATACTGTATTACTGATCGTTCGATTGATATGCGTATATCCTCGCTAAGGAAGAAATTCTCCAAGGCTCATATCCATACGGCTACCATTAAAACCATACGTCACCACGGCTACATGCTGACAGGTAAATGACGCATGTTTTCCCTGTTTACTCGTCTATATGTGGGGTTAGTAACTGGCCTTGCGCTGACTGTTGCTTTGTTTCTCTTTATGGGGGAAGAGTACATGCGCAAAACAGAAGTCGGTGTTTTTTTGAGTGACGGTGCTTATTTTGTCGGTCAATACATTGAGCAACGAGGCACTCCGGATTCTCTCTACAAGAAGTTAACCGAAAACGGCAAGCAAGATTTCTTTATCTTTGATTTAACATTGGTTGAAAACTGGGACGGATCACCGCCTTGTCGAGATTGTAATCTGCTGTACCGTATGCAAGGGATACCTGTTTATCTTATTGATGGCAGTACCTATGCTGCGGTATTCCCTTTGCCTAACACTTCGAAGAGTTTAGTTTTCAAAGAAAAAACGGATTTCTTTAGCCCACACGTTGATTGGAATGAAGATTCTGAGATTGTATTTATACTTACTCTACTTTTGGTTGTTGTATGCAGTTTAGGCATTATGGTTTACATACCTGTACGACGTCTTGACCGCCAAATTCGGCAACTAACGGCTGCGCAACAACAATTTGGTTCTGGTGAGTTGAATACGCGAGTCGAGCTAAAGCAATTTTCGCAACCCGTGAAAGAGCTCGCCCAAGGCTTCAACTGCATGTCTGAAGAGATTGAGAGACGAGTACGCCAAACACACATCTTTACTCAAGCTATTCCTCATGAAGTGCGCACTCCGCTGAGTCGTATTCAGCTAGCGACGGATTTAGCTCGACGCACGAGTGGTGAAATGCAGGCAGAGTTACATGACGATATTGAACGATACGTTGATGTAGTGACGGATTTAACATCCGACATTGTCATGCTGTCTCGCTTGAGTGTGAAAAACCATTCTTTGAGCGATTCTGTTGAAACCATGGAACTGCCTCTTTGGTGTAAAAGCCGCATGAATTACCTAGGCTTAGAGTCCGCCATGTTGAGAGCAGAAAAGGAACTCGCGAACCAATTGATTCACTTTCAGCCTACTTTGGGTAACCTCGTCCTCGATAATTTATTGCAAAACGCCAAGCGTTACGGTGAATCCTGCGTTGAGGTGACGATTCGAATGGCAGCGGATTGCTGGAGCATCGATATTGAGGACGATGGTCCGGGCATACCTGAAGCGATGCGAGAAGAAGTATTTATGCCATTTTCACGTTTAGATAAAAGCCGCAACGCCGACGTGAAAGGCTTTGGTTTAGGGCTTGCTATCGCTACCAGTGCAGCGCGGCAACTGGGTTGGGAGCTTTCCGTCGGCGAGAGTCACTTAGGCGGCGCACGTTTTACGGTGCTTATTCCTGCCAACGATTAGAGTAGGCACTGCGGTAGTCTGGTTCAGCGATACCTTCATACAAATCTCCACAAGCTTGCAGCGGACCTACGACGGTTCGGTAGGGTAGGACACCTGCCCAAACAGGAATGTCCATGTCTTCTGCGTCGTCGTTGACGCCAAAATTGCTGATTTTCACTGATGCCTCCGTGAGCGGGATACGCAGTAGCATGGTGGCTTTGAGTTCTTTTTCATTACTCAAACGGACTTGTTCTGTTCTCCCCGGAGCGATCTGTTCAATAAAGTGATTCAGCAACCTGTCTTTCTCTTGGTTATCTTCCACCACCTCAAACTGGCCAAAGACCACAGCACTGCGATAATGCGCACTGTGGTGAAACGCACTTCGAGCCAATACCCAACCATCAAACAAAGTAAAGGTTAAGCACGTTTGCACTCCTTGTTTGAGTGAGCGTAACAGTCGACTGTTGTTGGCACCATGGATATACACGTAATCATCGACACGCCATGCCAGCATAGGGATGACCACAGGGCCTGACTCGTTGGTTATCGCAATATGAGCGATTAGGCTTTCATCTATGATGGCGTGCAGTTTGCTAACATCAGAGACGGCTTTATGTGCGCCTTTCTTAATTTCCGTTCTATTGGTGTTGGATAGCATTTTCTCTCCTTGTTTGCTCACGATTACGAGCGATTGATCCTCATTCTTTGATTGCAATGTAGCGTTTAACTGGTAGCTTAAAGAGAGCCAGTTTTAACTAATGGATGGATCCAGTTTGTCTTTGATTGATATCGGTGACCTACATTTAAAAGACAGTGAAGGAACGCGTCAGCAAGCGTTGTTTTTGGCTATTCGCAAGAAAATTGTTCAAGGACTGTGGGTGAAGAATGGGAAGCTGCCTTCTACGCGGAAGCTTTCACAAGAGCTTAATCTAAGTAGGAATACCGTGATTTCTGCCTACGAACAGTTAGTGGCGGAAGGGTACTTGAACAGCCAAAAAGGTTCTGGCTTTTATGTTGCCGTAGAACTGCCAGAGCAGTACTTGCCTGAACCTAGTTCAGTTCAGAGAGATTCATCACCGAAAACCAACTTTGACATCAACCGCGCATTTGCACCAGGTGTGCCGGATTTGGACGCATTTCCGATGGCGCAATGGCAAAAGTTACTCACTCGCCATATGTCTCGTACTTGCTTGTTGGGGAACCAAGATATTCAGGGCAGTTGGACATTACGCTGTGCTTTAGCTGACTACCTCGCATCAAGCCGTTCAGTGAATTGTTCTCCAGAGCGCATTATTATTACCTCTGGGGCGCAGCAAGCGTTGTCAATTGCGACGATGGTAGTGCTCAAACAAGGTGATAAGGTTCTGATGGAGCAACCAGGTTACGCGCAAATGCGGAAGTTGATTCAGTTCCAAAACTATCAATTTGAGCCTTTGTTCGTAAGAGAGAAATTAGGTTTTGATGTGGAAGCGGTGACCTCAAGCGATGCCGATGCGCTGTATATTACACCAAGTAATCAATATCCGATGGGTACCACACTCAATACCGAGCAAAGAGGAAAGATCATCAACTGGGCGGTCGAACAATCAAGTTGGATCATCGAGGATGATTATGACAGCGAATTTCAGTTTGCTCATCGTCCCTATACCAGCTTACAGGGGCTAGCAGCTCAAATGGGTCGAGATGATCGTGTGTTGTATGTGGGTTCCTTCAGTAAAGTGATGTTTAACGGATTGCGGCTTGGCTACCTTGTAGTTCCTGAACGTTTAGTAGAGCAATGCTTAGTGGTTAAAGATGCGTTAAGTGGTGATTCGCCGACGCATACACAAGAAGCATTGGCAGACTTTATTACTGAAGGTGGGTTATTACGTCATATTCGAAAAATGCGTCGACTGTACAAAACTAAGCATGAACAGATGCATGTATCCATTCAACAGCATTTTGGCGACCGTGTTTGCGTCGTTAGCCAAGCGGCGGGGCTTCATGTTACGTTGAAATGGCAAGACGGTATGGATGAGCAGCGTTTTATAAAACTAGCAGAGCATGAAGGGATCATCTTGCGACCTTTGAGCTATTATGAACACCCAGATTTTCAAGCACGTCACTGGCATGGTGCCGTGCTTGGTTACGGCAATATCGCGTTAGAGAACATAGACGCTGGTATCCAACGTTTAGCTCACATATTTCGAAATGGGAAGCGATGACTATTCAACTACACGTGTTTGTCGCTTATGTCGCCACTGTTTCCAAGGCAGTAAAAGTAGAGTAAAAATGCCAAGTGCATAAAACATTGACCAGCCTAAACATATAAAAACACCGGTACAAAGCAGTAGGGACAGTCCCGCAAGTGTTTTACCAAATCCTCGAAGCAATTTAAAAGCGGCTAACATCGCCAACATGTAAACCAGAACGAATACACTGTTTGCGAGTTTTAGGAAAAACTCCAGATCGAGCTGTGATAGGGTTCCTATCACACAAGATATCAATAATATACCGCCAACTAATATGGTGGCTGAGAAAGGGACACCACGACGCGAAATCTTGGCTAGTGGACTAGAAGGACGATGTTCACGAGCTTGAGCCCAGACCATTCGCGCTAGGCTCTGTGTGTATAAGTTAACGCTCGCGAAACAAGCGGAGAAACCTATCAAGCTGATTATCCATTTGGCTCCATCGCCTAGTAGTTGGGCACTAAGCCAGGGGATGGATGCGTTATCAAATTGAGCGTTACCATACGCGCCAAATTTTAAAATAACGACAGAGCATGCCCAATAGGTAGCCCCTGCTACAAAACAACCGACCACAATGGCAATAGGGAAATCTCTTTGAGGGTTTTTGAACTCTTCCCCCATATGGGCAAAAGCCTCTATGCCAACAAAACACCAGAACATCACGCCTAACGCTGCGGTAATAGGCCAAATTGACTCTTGTGTGATGGCGGGCATCACAAGATCGGCGCTGTTAACGTCGCCTTTCCATAAAAATGCGCCAACAAGTGCGAAGACACTCAAAGCAATAAGAGTTTGTAAATGACCTGATGATTTTGTGCCCATCAAGTTGACGAACACAAGAAGTACTACCGTGAGAACTTGTGCAAACAGATTGTTGCTAATAGGCTCTGGCAATATTTGTTGTAGAAAGCCTGCGGCGAGTGCAATCGCGGCCGGAACCCCTACCGGAATGACACTAACAAATAGCCAAGCGACACTACTTTCCAGCTTGGCGTTAAAGGCTTTGCGTACAAAAAAGGCTGTTCCGCCCGCGTTGGGGTATCGTTTACCCAGTTGAGCAAAAGTCAGCGCAATAGGACAAATCGCGATGAACAATAAAATCCAAGCCCATAGTGAAAAATGGCCAGCTATACCTGCTGCGATAGCCGGGATCATAAACAGCCCCGTTCCCATTAATGTGGTGGATAACTGTGCGATACCTGATGTGAGTGAAATGTCTTTTTTGAGCTCTTCCATGCGAATTGATTCATCCAATGTTATGAGGGTTATTGCGAAAAAGCTTGTGGCTTCTGGTTATTTCGTTTTATGTGTTTAAGCGATGCTATTTATGTGCTGAGTACTTAAGGTGGGAATTTGATTTCAATGTGTTATCTATTTTCTGTTGAAATGGATAACAGCACTCATCTCATGCCCGCCAAATAGCATATCCAAAATGTTAATAACAAAATGATTTACTAAACCGTCAATATGACGGTTGTTTTAAATAATTCCAACAAAATGTTGGTTTCTTATGCAGTTAGAATCGGTATAGAATGAGAAAAATAAGGAAAGCTTGGTAACGGTATGGACAAGTTTGATCATAAGATTGTGGATCTGCTCAGGCACAACGCTCGGCTGTCGGTGACTGAAATTGCGGATAAAGTAAACCTTTCTCGTTCTGCGGTAACGGCCCGTATTCGTAAGCTAGAGCATGACAAAGTGATTCTAGGGTATCACGCTGAAATTGCGCCTTCGGGTGGGGATTCGATTTGCGCCTATTTTGCCTTAAAGTTCGATAAATCAACCTCTACGTATTATTGCGAATCATACGCGGACGAGTTATACAAAATTGATGGCGTAAAATGGTGTCATGCGATCAGCGGTGAGACGGACATGATGGTTTTTGTCGAAGTGCCTACGATGGCTCGCTTGAACGAAATCAGAGATCAAATTCAACGATATCCAGAGCTTCGAAACCTGATGACTCATACCGTCTTAGCTGAATTCTTTAACACGACTGGGAACCTGTTTGTGAAGTGACCATGAATGGATGCTATGTTGAAAACCCTTCTGAGCGAATATGTTAAACAACATTAATTTGAATCTACTTAGATCCTTGCATGTACTTTTAGAGGAGTGTCATGTCAGCCGGACCGCAGACCGTTTGCACATTACGCAGTCTGCCGTCAGTCGACAGCTTGCACAATTGCGCGATCTGTGTGGTGACCCACTGCTTATTCGTCAAGGTAATCAACTGATACCAACGCCACGAGCAATAGCGTTAAAATCAAAGCTTGATGCATTACTGGCTGAGTTTGACCATTTACTCGATGACCAACCTTTTGAGCCGCGGCAGTGGCAAGGTGAGCTTGTTATTGCTTCTAGTGACTACGTGGCGCAATACGTATTGCCCGATATTGCCTCTCACTTGGGTGAACAAGCGCCACAGCTAGATATGGCGTACCGACTGTGGCAACCCAACTTTCTTGATAAACTTCATGAGACGGGCATCCATATCGCGTCTTCTATGTATCCAGAAAAACCACAGAGTGTGTCGAGCGTTAAAATTGGTGAGGATTCATCAGTTTGTTTGATGAAATCTTCTCATCCGTTAGCAAAGCAGGACCAGATCAGTATTGAAGACTTGATTTCATATTCACACATCAAAGTGACTGGCGGCGGAGACAAAGATTCCTACACTGATTTAGCATTGAAAGAGCTAGGGCACACCCGCCACGTTACCTTTAAGGTTCCATTCTTCTCTGCTGCGATCAATCGCTTAGTTGTAAGCGAGCACCTGATGGTGGCTCCTGAACATATTGCCGTTAACCTCGCTAAGCATTGGGACTTAACCCATAAAGCATTACCACTCGAAACACCTATTCATCAATATTGGTTAATGTGGCATCCCAAATACGACACGGATCCTGCGCATAAATGGGTGCGAGAAGAGATTCGCTCAGTAATGCAAATCTCTGAATATTCCATTCGCTAATACGTACATCGTTTAGCTATGACTTGAAGTCATGATTAGTATGAATAACTTTGATTTCTAATTATACCTCTTCCGTTGATAGAGTGAGCTTCAAAGAGGGGAAATTCTTATGACACTAACAGTTTGGTTATCACTTTTTACCGTGTGTTTATTAGGGGCTATGTCACCAGGTCCCAGCTTAGCTATTGTCGCTAAGCACTCGTTGGCTGGTGGACGTACCAATGGATTAGCTACGGCTTGGGCTCATGCGTTTGGCATTGGTATATATGCGTTTATTACCTTGATTGGTCTCGCTGTTGTTTTGCAGCAAAGCCCGATGCTGTTCAAGACGATTAGCCTTGTGGGTGCGGCATATCTTGCGTATTTAGGGTTTAATGCTTTGCGTTCAAAAGGTGGTGTGGCTGCGAAGTTGGAGTCAGGTGAGGAGACAACGGTAATCCAGTCTGCGCGAGAAGGCTTTTTTATCTCGATTTTAAGTCCCAAAATTGCTTTGTTTTTTATCGCATTATTCAGTCAGTTTGTCGCGCTCGGTAATGATTTGAGTAATCAGATGATCATTGTTGCCACGCCGTTTGTTGTGGATGGGCTTTGGTACACCTTTATTACCCTAGTGCTATCGAGCTCTAAAGTCGTTGACAGAATTCGCTCTAAGGCAGTGTTGATTGATCGTTTGTCAGGGGTAGTACTCATGCTGCTGGCTCTTAGAGTGGTCGTAACGGTATAGACAAGCTCGCAAGACAGAAATACTAAAAGCAGCCCGTGTGGCTGCTTTTTTGTCTACTCTCAGTAACCCTTACACAATTTACGTAATTCTGACGCTAAACGTTGCTAAAATTAATATTATCAATAGTGTTACTTTGGTTCATATTCTCATTTGCTGTGAAAGCTACTTTCCAACGCATTGTTATAATGAGAACGATAGCCACTTAACGTTAATACTAACAGTGTCGCATATTAAGTCGAGAGTGCTTTATTGGATAAAAACGGACTTTCCTCTTACTTACCCTATGAAAGGGGTAGAGACTTCATGACCGTTTAGAAGGTGAGAGCAATATGCAAAGAATAGTAGATTTAGCTCCAGTAGTAATTTTGACCAGTGTTTGCAGCGTTGCTTGGATATTCTTTTCAACAAAGAGCATTTGGGTGTTTTTTGAACTGTTTGTATTTACGATGCTTGGCTTTGGCCTTTTGTACGGGTTACTACAAAAGGCTGATCCTAAACACTTTGACTTTGTTTTAAATCACATCGATGAAATTAAGAAGGAAGGCAAAGATGCTTGCCTAAGCGGCGCTACGAAAGAATCCAACCCATACTCTGGTGTCGATGGTGATTTATGGGAGGCTGGTTACACAGCCTCCTACAACAAAAAGATAAAGCAATAAACCGCTAGGTGCTTATTCAACATTGTGCATTTCAAAAAAGCACCCTGCCATTTTAAGGACAGGGTGAAAGCAAGAAGTTTCTCAGGAGCGGTCGGGGGAGAGAAACTCATCTAAATCTTATTTACTTACCGGCGAACCTCTTCAAATTCACCTTCAATCGCATCTGCTTTACCTGTATTAAACTCATACTCTTCGTGCATTTCTCTCTGCATTTTCTTGACGCGCTTTTCAATACGCTTGCCGGTAATTAATGCTGCGATGGTCAACGGAATCGCAATGATCAAGCTAAATACTAACGTAAAAAAGCCGGTAATCAGTGCTAGTGCAGTTACAATAATCCGATTCATAATCATGACCTCTCTGTAATTTATGTGCTCAGATTAATGCTGTGAACATGAACAAAACATGAATGCTGACGTTCACTTTGTCCGGAGAGTGTCAAATGAATGAAACGAAAAAACGCCTGAGGGTGATCAGGCGTATAAACGGGGAAAAATATTAGTAATGCGCATGGCGCTTATTATTTAGAACAAATATGAGATATTGTCCGCTACGCTATGTGGTTAACGTTGTGGAGCAAAGTTCACCTATCGAGGGAATGTTTGGTAACGAACACCCATCATTTGTTCCATACAGTGCACAACTTGGCAGCTGTAACCGAATTCGTTGTCGTACCAGATGTAAAGTACACAACGCTTGTCTTGTGCGATAGTCGCTTGACCATCTACGACGCCTGCATGGCGAGAGCCAACTAAGTCAGTTGATACAATTTCTGTTGAATCGGTGTAGTCAATCTGTGCCGAAAGCTCAGAGTTCAACGCCATTTCACGCAAGTAATCGTTCAGTGAATCACGGTCTACGTCTTCACCTAAGTTTAGATTAGCGACTGCCATAGAAACGTTTGGTGTCGGTACGCGTATCGCGTTGCCTGTTAGCTTGCCTGCAAGCTCTGGCAATGCTTTAGCAACTGCTTTTGCCGCACCTGTTGAAGTCAGAACCATGTTTAGTGAAGCACTACGTCCGCGACGGTCACCAGAGTGGAAGTTGTCGATCAAATTTTGGTCGTTTGTGTATGAGTGCACGGTTTCAATATGGCCAGAAAGAACACCATATTTATCGTTCAGAGCCTTAAGGACTGGCGTGATTGCATTTGTTGTACAGCTTGCCGCAGAGATGATGGTGTCATCTTCTTTAATTACCGACTCATTTACACCGAAGACAACGTTTTTGATGTCACCTTTACCTGGTGCTGTTAGCAGTACTTTCTCTGCGCCTTTACACGCTAAGTGTTGGCTCAGGCCTTCAGAATCACGCCAAACACCTGTGTTATCAACAACTAGCGCGTTATTGATACCGAAAGCTGAGTAATCCACTTCGCTTGGGTTATTTGCGTAGATGATTTGGATGTAGTTGCCGTTAACGATCAGTGCTTTACGCTCTTCATCGATAACAATGCTACCGTTGAACTGACCGTGAACTGAGTCACGACGCAGCAAGCTAGCACGCTTCTCCAAATCGCCTTTTTTACCGCCACGAACCACAATCGCACGTAGTCTTAGTGGGTAACCTGGACCACTTTTCTCAATGAGAAGGCGAGTAAGTAGTCGACCAATGCGACCGAACCCGTAAAGAACCACATCACGCGCTTTCAATGAAGAATCTGCGTCGCGAGCGCCATCAAGTGCAGTGATAAGGAAATCGTTTAGAGAGCTTGTATCGTCATGTTCATTCCAGTACATAGTTGCCAATTGGCCAACATCGACACGGCATGAAGAAATGCTCATTTCACAAAGCGCTTGAATAATAGGCATCGTGTGCTCAAGCGAAAGTGGGTTACCGGTATAACGTCTTGCAACGCGATGAGTTTTGAGAATGTCTATAGTAGTAGCATTAATAAGCGTTTTACCAAACAGAACCACTTCGATTCCTTTTTGACGATATAGCTTACCAATTAGAGGGGAAATAGATTCAGCAATCGTTTGGCTAGTTTGCCAGTCTTGGAGATATTTCTCTGGACTCATTGTTGTATTAGACCTTTCACGTTTTGGGGGCTAACCATACTCTCTGTTGTTGCCTCTTCGGCAGCGTGCAAGAGTGTGGTGGGTTATGTAATCGGGTTGTAATAGTTATGTGTGCGGATTCTAAGATCGGAGTCCTTATTCTGCTAGGAAAATTAAATCCAGTGTAAAACACTACTTAAGGGGACGTTAGTGGTGGATTAATGTGACTAAAGCAGTGGTTTTCACGTATTGACATTTAGAAAGTAACTTACTTTTTTTGCGATGATAACGTTTGCTTTCAAATTAGTTTTGTTGACAAAAATGGATATTTTGCATTTTTGTGTGATTTGACTCGATAAGGCAACTCAATAGGTAAACATACAATAGATGATTTCCTGAAAAGTGATGCGACTCTTAGTTGTGAGTGAAACTTTATTGTTTGCATCCAACTTTAAGATCAAAAAATATGACTTAAATCACAATTGCCACTTCATTAGCCGATGATAAAACACTCACAATAACCATAATCTAGGTAGGTGAATGTTGTTTGAAAGTAACAATGTCGTATATGCCTTTCAATGCGGGAAACTAGTCTAATATTAAATAAACGGATGAAATCAACCATTAGGCTGATGGATGTTGAGATTATCAATAAAAACACGCTTAGCACTCCTCGCACTATTACCCGCTGTGGTAATCGTGGTATTTGCAGTTCAGCAGTTTTCTGATAATGCGTTGCGCGTGAGCCGTCTCAATCAAACGGTTAGCAATATTCAAGGTTTCCAATTGATATCCAAGGCCTCCCACTTTATTTACTCCATAGAGAAAGTACGCCGACAGCCTGATCTTCAAGTCTCTGCAGCCATTAATATTGAAGAACAAGGTGAAGTTATTTCTTCTTTGCATCAAAAGTTTGTGAGTAACCCTAATACTGCTGAGTATGCTGATGAACTGAAAGAAGCCATGCTGGGGGTATTGTCAGGTAGATTGAGTGAGATGGACGACCTGGGTGATTGGGCATTTCAACAGCTCCAAAATATGTCGCGCTCTTTGTTGCAAAATCATCAATGGTATGGCAGTGACGATGGCATTCGCATGCAAAATTTTATTGCCTACCTTGCTCAGCTCTCTTTTTGGACACAGAAAGAAGCTTGGCTGACGAACCGTTTAGTCCAAGACCCTAAGAGTCGGCTAAGTCAAAGTATGTTTTATCAGGCGATTGACCGACAGCAGCAAAATTTGGATGCGTTTTTAAACTTAGGTGGGTCATACGAGCAAGTGGATAAATTGCTTGGCTTGTTTACTTCGCCGAGATATCAGAGAAACTTGGCGTCTCGCGGACAATTAATGTCAGGAGACATGTCACAAAGTGACTACGCCGCGTATTTAAAAGAACTCGATTTTCGTGTGCAGCGCTTACAAGTGCTCATCGATGGGTTCACCAAACAAACTGAGCAGTCGCTTCTCACGCAGGTTCATGAACAAAAGGCCAATATAGCCATGATCAGTTTTGGCGTTGCCTTAGTGGTTATCCTGCTTTGTTGGCTCGGATTTAGTACTTGGTTCCGCGTTAACAGCAAACTCGATGCGATCATTCATACTTTAAACGCGTTGATCAACTCCGAAGAGAAGCAAACAAAAGTCAAAGTTGATGGAAGTGATGAACTGACCATTTTTGCTCAGCAAGTGAATCGAGTGGTTGAAGAAATGCAGAGACAAACTGAAGAAATACTGCATGCAAAAGAGTCAGCAGTATCGGCTAATCGTGCAAAATCTGTGTTTCTTGCCAACATGTCACATGAAATCCGCACGCCCCTTAACGGGATCATGGGCATGACAGAAATACTCTCTCAAAGTGAGTTGTCTTCGCATCAACAAGAAGTTGTTGATGACATTGACTCCTCATCTCAAACGCTGCTTACTTTACTTAACGATATATTGGATCTCTCTAAAATCGAGTCTGGACGATTGGAGCTGTCACTAGTAGAAGCGGATATCCGAGAAGTCGTGTATCAGTCGATGATTTTATTCCAATCCAAAGCAACATCTAAACAGCTAAAGTTAGGTATTAATTTAGCTGAAAATATCCCCATTCGCGTGATGGTCGATGATCATCGTGTCAAACAGGTAGTTACGAATCTGGTATCGAATGCGGTTAAGTTTACCGAAAGTGGGCATGTATGCGTTGATGTTAGTTATGAGGAGTTACTTGAGAAAGAACGTGGAGTGCTGACGTTTAAAGTAGAAGATACCGGAATAGGCATTGATCAAGATAAGTTAACCACGATTTTTGAACCCTTTACTCAGGAAGATGAAGGAGTGTCGAAGCAATTTGGCGGTACAGGGTTGGGTTTGGCAATTTGTTGTCAGCTTGTGTCGATGATGGGGGGCAAGCTCGTAGCAACATCTACAAAAGGAGTGGGCACATGCTTTGAATTCTCGATTGAGGTTGAAGCAATTCCGGTGTTTGGCTGGCGTTCGGAGGTGATTAATAAAGGGCTTTTGATCTGCTCAAATTACGACTACGCCGACCAAGTATTAAAAGAGTGTCGCTTAGCGAAAATCAATCTCTTTGGTGTTAATAATGTGAATGAAGTGCAAGCGATAAATGATGACTTTGATGTCATATTTCTGTGCCACAGTAACGACGCTAATACCGATGAAATCTTGGATAATCTATCATTTAATTACGATCTTCGCCGTGTGATTATTTGCCAGCATCATTTATCCACTCCCTACGAAAATGCAGAAAAAGTACATGCCGTACTCACATTACCTTTCCTTGGCAATCGATTTAAGCATGTCATTGATGATTTAGCTAAGGTTGAAAAGACTATATCAAGTGACAATGTCACCAATAATGTTGTCAGCTCTGAATATCGAGCGTCGCGCTCTCATCGGAGGATCTTAATTGCGGAGGATAATTTGATGAACCAGAAAATAGCGAGTTTTTTTCTGGATAAAGCAGGTTATGACTATTTGATAACAAGCAACGGTCAAGAAGCGTTAGAAGCCATCACAAAGGGAGAAGAATTCGATGCAATTTTAATGGACTGCATGATGCCCGTGATGGATGGACTGACCGCGACGAAAGAAATTCGTCGTTGGGAAAAGAAAGCAGGACGTGAAAAAACGATGATTATCGCACTCACTGCGAGTGTTTTGGAAGAAGACATCCACAACTGTTTTGCGGCAGGCATGGATGCTTATTTACCTAAGCCGTATAAATCGAACCAGTTATTTGAGCTCTTTAGTGAATTAAAACTCGCCTAGCTAACATTTCAACTTAGACAAGGCCTCAAAACGATAAAGCCCCACTTCAGGGGCTTAGTTCTGATTATTCATTGTTGTGCGTTGGCTTGAGCGCCTGCGAGTTTGCGTATGGTTTGGCGATAGGTTAGGTATGCGGAAACACCAGCTAACAGGTTGCCGATACAAGCGCCTAAGAGTAAACCTCGGATTCCATCCATTTGAGCGCCAACCCACAAGCACGGTAGGAAAAAGACAAACAAGCGCAGCGCTGAAATAGTGAGCGCGGTGTAAGATTTGCCTAATGCATTACAAAGAGAAACCATTAGCATACAAACCCCTAATGAACCCAAACTGATCGGCACTATCAGTAAATGCATTTCCAAGACTTGCTCCACTTGCACATCACTTGTCATCAATAATGCGAGTGGATTTGCGACGGCAAATGTAATGGCAGCAATCAAAAGTTGGAAACCTAGAATGAATTTTACGGCAATACTGACGAGCCTTTGGATATCTTCATAGTTCTTTGCTCCAAGTAAGCGTCCAACCATTGGAGGCATAGACATTGTCAGCGCCAAGACCGAAACGATAGCAAAGAACTCATAGCGTGAACCAAGCGCCCAAGCGGCGACTGCTGCGGTTCCAAAGCTTGCCAATAATTTTGTTGCTAGCATGGAAGACAACGGTGGCAGCAGTTGGCTAATCATCGCAGGGCCCATAATGTTACCGATAGATGCAACACTTTTGGCTACGTTAAGATCTTGCCATTGTGTCGTTGCCCAGTGATTCTTTTTCACGCGAGGAGCGACGACTAAAATACCAAACCCAAAAGCGACGATGGTTGCTATTGCCGCTCCGTTAATACCCAAGTCAAACGTGAAAATAAATAGCGGGTCGAGCACAAGGTTCACGCCGCTGGTTATCATCATCATTGTGCCAGGTAACATTGTATTGCCATTAGCTCGGCAGATACTGTAATAAAAATACAAAACCGCACCAGTCCATGAGCTTAATAACCACCAAGGCCAGTAATTGTCGATTATCGGCATAACAGATTCTGGAGCGCTTAATAGAGCTAAAATGGGGTAGCGCAAAAGCCAAATTAGCCCGCCAAAAATAGCGACACCAATTGAGCCGATCATCAATACTAATCCGCCAAGTTGTTTGGCATACCGACTTTCATTCGCCCCAAGAGCTTTAGAAATGACCGCTGTCGTTGCGATCCCTAGACCGACTTGAATGCCGATAATGACCATTTGCAAAGGCAGAGTGAAACCTTGAGCGGCTAACGGTAAAACGCCGAGCTGACCGATAAACGCGCTATCCACAAGCTGAAAGCTCATTAAAGACAGAACGCCAAATAGCATTGGCCAGGTCATCGTAAATAATTGTTTTGCAAGCGTTGGTTGTGTACTTGTCGTAGTTGAAGACATAGAAAGCTGAATGCGTTAGGAATAAGAGTTAGATTGATTGTACACGGCGGTTAGTTTAGAGACAAAAATAAACCCCGAGGAAGATATTCTTGCTCGGGGTTCGAAAATCTAGCTTACGCGTTTATTTTTTGCCGCTAGTTTGCTTGTCTTCTTCAGTCAGCTCACGAATGCGACGGCTGATGTCGCGACGTGCTTTAGAGATCTCAGCGCTTTTAATGATGTGGTCATCAACACGATCTTCATAGTCTGCTTTCATATTTTTGATGATTGCGACGATTTCATCGTGAGTCATTTCTGGTTTGATGTAGTCTAGAAGGTTTTCTAGAAGATCAACACGTTTGCGGTTATCACGAACTTTCTTCTCGTTATCAAGAAGCTCACGTTTTAGTTTGTTTTTACGACGAGCTTGGTTAACGATTTCAAATACGCTACTCATAGTTCTCTTTCCTAATTTTATGAATATCTTCCTCGATTAAAGCACAACATCCAGTGGCATAACAGTCTTTAGATCAATAGCAATGCAGAGTTGAACATTTCTCAACCAATTGCGCTGTGTCCATATAATCGTGCTGCTTTCTTCGAGTTTTGGCCAACATTGTAGAATCCATCGATTCATTGTCATAACGTGGCCTTCACTATATTATCAACACCATTGAATGCAAAATGATGAACTTGATATGGACTCTGGTAACACTGCGGAGCAAGTAAATAGTCAAGATAATGAGCAAGTCACTCGCTCTGTGGCTGAAAAGTTAAAAACGGCGTATATCAACGCCCGTGAGCAACTCGAAATCATCGAAGTTGAGCTTAATCGTTCAAAAATAATGATGGTCGACCAAGATGGCAATTTGACGAGAGTGCCGATTCTCTCGGAGCATTGATACCTGACCCTATTCGTAAGGGGTGTCAGGTCTTACGCTATGCTTTAGCCTGACACCAACACCTGAACCGCTAACGCTTCTTGCACTGCTGTGTGAATTTATGGCGTATGATTTCGAAGCGATTTAGGTACAAAGTCAAATGCAAAAATAATAAGGAAATGCATTATGAAAGTTGAGCTAACGGCAATTGAAGCACGAGTTATTGGTTGCTTGATCGAAAAAGAAGTCACTACCCCAGATCTTTACCCCCTCAGCCTGAACGCATTAACCAACGCGTGTAATCAAAAAAGCAACCGTGATCCCGTGATGTCACTCTCTGAGTCAGACGTACTCGATGCCGTTGATGCTCTTATTGAGCGCAGGCTCGTCAGTGACGAAAGTGCGTTCAACAGCCGCGTCAGCAAGTATCAACACCGTTTCTGTAATACGGAATTTGGTGATTTAAAGCTGACAGAGCAGGAGAAGGGCATTGTATGCTGTATGCTTTTGCGCGGAGCTCAAACACCTGGGGAAATTCGTACTCGTACTAATCGTCTCGCGACATTTCATGATGTAAAAGAAGTGGAAACGGTCCTTGAGCATTTAGCAAGTGAAGAGAAAGGACCATTAGTGGTCAAATTACCACGTGAGGCTGGTAAGCGGGAGTCGCGTTATATGCATTTGTTCTGTGGTGATGTTGATGCGTCCGAACTTGCAGCGCCTGTGTCTGCTGCAAGCTCGAGCTCCGATCGAGTAAGTCAGCTAGAGCTCGAAGTCGCTCAGCTGAAAGAAGAGCTGGATGAATTAAAAGCTAAGGTTGAGTCACTGCTTTCATGATGGAAAATACAACGCAGCGTTGGAGTGTCTACCTGATACGAAATAACCGCAACGCGTTGTATTGTGGTGTTACCAATGATGTTGAACGAAGATTCAATCAGCACCAAACCGGAAAAGGAGCGAAAGCTTTGAAGGGAAAAGGCCCTTTGGTATTGGAATGGTCATCGGATTTTGACTCAAAGACGCTTGCCATGCGAGCAGAGTACTATATTAAGCAACTAACTAAAGCGAAAAAAGAGCTGCTCGTTATGTCAAAAGCAAATATTGTCGTCGACGAACATCAACAAATGATGTTAGAGATAGTGGCACTCTGATAAGCCCTTGCTACGCAAAGATACACGGAAACCGCCTATGTCACATTGGCGGTTTCTTTTTGTTTTTGGAGTACCATGTAGGAATAAACTGACGCATAATGGGCTGGTGTTCTGTTTAAAGGTCCTGAGTATGAAAAGCGCGAAATGTCTCTACGTCATCGAGACAAAGGAAGCGACTCAATGTACTTTATTTGCATCCACTCAGACCAAGAACCAATTTACTATTGAAACAGGCACTAAGAGGAAGGTAGATTACAAGAGTATAGGATGACTCGGCTAGGTAATGAATAGAGCTGAATTAGGCTCATAAAAAAGCTAAAAGAGCAGTAGATGAAAAAAGCGTTAGTATTCTCCCTGATTTCAATGGCCGCTTTTGCGCCGAATGTGCAGGCCACCCAAGTTCTTAATGGGTATTGGGCATATCAAGAGTTTTTAGACCAGTTTCCACAACAGAAGCAGTTAACTAGTGCGTTGGCTGAAGTGGTAAGAGAAACCCCTGTACCCGTAGCAAAAGACAAAAAGCGTCCACTGAAAATTTCTGTTGTTTATCCAGGGCAGCAGATCTCTGATTATTGGATTCGAAACATCGATGCGTTTGAAAAACGCCTAGATAAGCTTGATATCGACTATCAACTAAATCAAGTGTTTACTCGTCCTAATGCAGATATAAAGCAGCAAAGTTTGTCTTTAATGGAGGCGCTGAAAAGCAACTCCGATTACTTGATCTTTACTCTAGATACCACAAGACATCGTAAGTTTGTTGAGCATGTCTTAGATTCAAAGAAAACCAAGTTAATTTTACAAAATATCACCACACCTGTTAGGGATTGGGAACATCATCAGCCGTTTCTTTATGTTGGTTTCGACCACGCAGAAGGAAGTCGTGAATTGGCCGTTGAGTTTGGCAAGCGTTTCCCTAAACATAGCCACTATAGTGTTCTCTACTTCTCAGAGGGCTACATTAGTGACATCAGAGGCAACACTTTTATCAACCAAGTGAACCGCGATAATCAATTTGAACTACAATCTGCTTACTACACCAAAGCAACAAAGCAATCTGGGTATGAAGCTGCAAAAGCCAGTTTGGAGAAGTATCCGGACGTTGACTTCATTTACGCGTGTTCTACCGATGTAGCATTAGGTGCTGTTGACGCTCTTAAAGAGTTAGGTCGTGATGATGTCATGATCAATGGTTGGGGCGGCGGTTCAGCAGAGTTAGAGGCGCTTTCTAAAGGGGAGTTAGACGTTACCGTTATGCGTATGAACGATGATACAGGTATTGCAATGGCTGAGGCCATTAAGTGGGATTTAGAAGGAAAGCCAGTTCCCACCGTTTACTCTGGTGATTTTGAAGTCGTTACCAAATCGGACTCTCCAGAAAGAATTGAAGCATTAAGAAAACGTGCATTTAGATACTCAGATAATTGATGACAACTACATCAAAAACAAGAAAGCGTCGCTCACTGTCGACGCTTATTACCAAAATAATTATTCTCGTACTTGCTCCGATCATTCTAGGCATCTTTGTTCAGAGTTATTACTTCTCGAAGCAGATTATTTGGCAGGAAGTCGACCGAACCAAGCAGCAGACCTCTGCCCTGATCCTGAACATTTTTGATAGCCATTTTGCAGCGATTCAGATTCATCACAACAGCAATTCGAAAAGTGATGTTGTATTGGATTTTTATACAGAACGTGATGAAGAGGCACTCAATTACTTTTTCATGAGTATTGACCAGAGTGATCCTTCCCATACACCGGAGTTTCGTTTCCTAACCGATCATCAAGGTATTATTTGGGACGATGGCAACGCGCATTTCTATGGCATCAACAACCTGATACTTAGCCGACTTGCCAGTCAGGTGACCTTTAGCAACAACTGGTATTATCTACCCTCACAGACCCCGATGGGAACTCGCCATCTGTTACTTCGTCGCGTACCCGTTTTACAACCTAAAACCGGTGAAGTGATGGGGTACTCTTACAATGTTGTTGTTTTAGATAATAACTTTGGGTTGATGGAAAGGTTAAAAAATGAAGGCAACGTCGACAATGTTGTGTTGGTCGCTAACAACACACCATTGGCAAGCTCATTAGTAGGAGATGAGGCTTATCAAATATTTGACGTACTCAAACGACGAGAGTCCCAGCACAAGCTTGACCAATTATTGATCATCAAAACCCCTATTGAGGTAAATGCCGCCGAGACTGACTTGTGCTTGCTTACTGTGCAAGACAATCAGAGCGTGGTGACATTGCAAATCCAACACCTGCTAGCAATGCTAGCCTCAGTTATCGGTATGGTCATGATTGCGCTAATGACTAAAGAATGGATCGAGAATCGAGTAGTTGAAGAGTTAGGATCCCTGATGGCATATACCCGCTCGGCTCGTGAAGAAAAAGGATTTGAGCGTTTTGAGGGGTCAGATATTGAGGAATTCGATCATATTGGTTCGACACTAGAAAACACTTTTGAAGAGCTTGAAGCACAAAAGCGCTCTTTCCGCGACCTGTTTAACTTTGCGTTATCACCTATTATGGTGTGGTCTGAATCGGGTGTACTTGTCCAAATCAATCCGGCAGCACGCAAAGAGTTAGTCATGGAAAACGATGTTGAAACCATGCACCCAGTGTTCAAAGGTTTCAAAGAAAAGTTGATGCCACACCTTCGCATGGCGGCTCAGGGAGCTACGTTGACAGGCGTTAATGTGCCAATTGGAGACAAAGTATATCGCTGGAACTTATCGCCGATTCGAGTTGATGGAGATATTAGCGGTATTATTGTTCAAGGTCAGGATATAACCACGCTTATTGAGGCGGAAAAACAGAGTAACTTGGCGCGCAAAGAAGCAGAAAAATCTGCTCAAGCCCGTGCCGACTTTCTGGCTAAAATGAGCCATGAGATCCGAACGCCAATCAATGGAATTTTAGGGGTTGCTCAATTGCTAAAAGACTCTGTGGAAACAGAAGAGCAGAATAACCAAATTGACGTACTTCGGCATAGTGGTGAGCACTTACTTGCTGTTTTGAATGATATTTTGGACTTTTCGAAGATTGAGCAGGGTAAGTTTAATATCCAAAAGCACCCGTTTTCTTTCACTGATACAATTCGAACGTTAGAAAACATTTATCGTCCTATTTGTGAAAGTAAAGGCGTCAACCTTGTCATTGAAAACAAAATAGATCCCAATGTTGAAATTTTTACTGACCAAGTTCGTCTGAACCAAATTTTATTCAACCTAGTCAGTAACTCAGTAAAGTTTACGCCCTCGGGTAGCGTGCGCTTGCATGCTGAACTTGAGCAGTTCTATGGCGCTGACAATAGCGTGCTGGTCGTGGAAATTACGGATACAGGTATCGGCATCGAGTCTGACAAACTCGACCAAATGTTCGAACCTTTTGTTCAAGAAGAAGCAACAACGACTCGAGAATACGGTGGCAGTGGCTTAGGGCTGACCATTGTGAAGAGCCTTGTCGACATGCTGGAAGGTGATGTTCAAGTCCGCAGTCAGAAAGGCTTAGGAACGACTTTTGTCATTACAATGCCAGTGAAAGATCGTGAGCGAGTACTCACCCCTCTTGATTCGAGTTTGCGAGTTAAGCCAGGTGAACTATTTGCAGAGAGTCTCAAAGTGTTGTTGGTAGAGGATAACCATACTAACGCATTCATTCTAAAAGCGTTTTGTAACAAGTACAAAATGCAGGTTGATTGGGCGAAAGATGGGTTAGAAGCAATGGAATTCTTAAAAGATCATACTTACGATTTGATACTGATGGACAACCAACTTCCGCATCTTGGTGGAATTGAAACGACCAAAGAGATCCGACAAAAGCTAAAACTAGGCACGCCAATTTATGCGTGTACTGCTGACACCGCGAAAGAAACCAGTGACGCCTTTATGGAATCGGGTGCGAATTACGTGCTTCTCAAGCCGATTAAAGAAAATGCGCTCCATGAAGCATTTGTGGATTTTAAACAGCGGTTCTTAGTCGAGCGAACATGAATAATTGGCTCACTACGAGATAACCCAATTATTCATTATCTGAAAAGCACAACACCATGACTGTGGGTTGTGCTTTTTTGTATCTGACCCTTTTACTCTTATACAAATCAGACTTTATTGGTCTCGACGTTTGTTGTGTACATCGCTGCATTTCAAGTTCAAACATAGTGTTGTGTTACTTAGATTTCTGCCCCTTCACTGACACACCCAACGTGATTTCAATCACAAAAAGATATTTACTTAGCGTGCTAACTATTTTATATTACTTAGCACGCTAAGTAATTGAGTAGATCTTATGATTCAAGACATCAACAGTTTGCGAGACCTTTCTCTGGCTGAAAAATTATCTCGTGTTGCTCGTTTGTGGAAAATGGTTGCAGATCGCGAGTTAGAGCCTTTAAACCTAACGTATCCGCGTTGGACTGCGTTATGGAAGCTTTATCGAATGGGTGACAACATCAGTCAGAAGCATTTGGCTGAAGCGCTTGAGATCGAGTTAGCGTCGTTGATGCGAACATTAAAATTATTAGAAGAGCAATCTCTGATCGTTCGCCATTGCTGTGAACACGATAAGCGAGCACGTATTGTTAGCCTCACAGAAGAGGGGAAAACCCTACTAAAGCAAATGGAGGCTCGAATTCTTCAAGTTCGAAGCAAGCTCCTAACGGACATCAACGACCAGGAACTTCAGCAGCTTTCATTGATTCTTGATCAGATTGCTCACAATGCGCTTGATTCACTTAGCGAATAAGTCAGAAAACCGAATAAAAAGAGAAGTAAACGCCTATGACTCCAGATCAAAAATTCGCACGTTGGATCAAATATTCTTGCGTCGCGTTTGTCCTTGTCTTTGCCTATTTTCTAGTTGCAGATCTCGCCATGCCGTTGACGCCTCAGGCAATGGCAACGCGTGTGGTAACTAAAGTGGCCCCCCGTGTGAGTGGGCAGATTACGCATCTTTATGTTGCCAACAACCAAGAAATAAGCCAAGGCGACCTACTATTTCAGATTGATCCCCAGCCTTATCAGCTCGCCGTAGAAAAGGCTCAACTTAACCTTGAGCGTGTGATTCAAAACAACGAACAACTTGATGCTTCTATTGCGGCGGCAAAAGCAGACGTTGAAGCGAGCAAAATCGTGGCGGAACAAAAAGTTCGCGAAGCGAAACGTCTTAATACCCTGTTTCACC
This sequence comes from Vibrio sp. 1731, assembly GCF_033339955.1. Classification (NCBI taxonomy): domain Bacteria; kingdom Pseudomonadati; phylum Pseudomonadota; class Gammaproteobacteria; order Vibrionales; family Vibrionaceae; genus Vibrio; species Vibrio sp. 1731. Next base: position 34,210 of record NZ_JAWOVO010000006.1, read on the forward strand.
GTAATGGTACTTCGCAACAACAGCGCGATGACGCACAGAGCAGCGCAACGGCAGCTAAAGCGAACTTACTGGCCGCACGTGCTCGTTTAAAAGAGTTGGAAGTAAACCGCGGTGATTTAGGCGCGACGAATGTGAATATCCGCGTGGCGCAAAACCAGCTAAAACAAGCGGAACTTAATCTGTCTTACACTCAAGTCTCGGCGGAACATGATGGCGTTGTCGCTAACTTGCAGCTGGAGACGGGGGCCTATGCGGCAGCTGGTACACCTCTTGTCGCTTTAGTCTCCGATGACGTGGATATCATTGCCGACTTTCGTGAAAAGAGTTTACGACACTTTAATCAGAACAGCCGTGCGTTAGTGGCTTTTGATAGCTTGCCTGGTGATGTATTTGAAGCTCGTATTACGAGTGTGGATGCCGGGGTCAGCTCGGGTCAGTTCGATGCGGATGGTCGCTTAGCAACACCAACTGACTCAAACCGTTGGGTGAGAGACGCGCAGCGCTTACGTTTACATTTAGCTATCGATGAGCCTCAGCAGCGTGCATTTCCAGCAGGGGCACGAGCAACCGTGCAGTTGTTGCCAGAAAACGCATTATCTGGCTGGTTAGCGAGATGCCAGATCCAATTCTTGAGTCTTCTTCATTATATTTATTAACGAGGAGGCGATATGAAGTTATGGGACCACCCCATGTCGGAAAACGACTTCCGTCAGTGTTTGCGCATTGCAACTGGTGCGACTATTGGTTTCACTTTATGTAAAGTATTTGGTTGGAACTATGGCGTATTCTTTACTGTAACCCCGATGCTGTTACTTGGAATGGTGCCAGTCATGAATCTACATGCCGCACGACAACTGATTTTTTCAGCGGTTGTGTGTGGATTAGAAGTTGGGGTGCTTGGTGGGTTATTTGGTGGGCACCCAGGCATGATGACAATCATTGCATTCGGGTTGTTCCTATATAAATTCGCCTGTATGTCAAAAGGGAGCTTGTTCTTATTTGGAGCGAACAGCGTACTGAGCTTAAGCATCATGCTGCATTTTGCTAGTTATCCAACCACTGACTTAAATGACCTAATATTTAGCAACCTGCAAGCGAATGTTATTTCAGTGATCGTTGCTTATGTGGTGACATTTTTGATTCCCGATGCGGAACCTCGTCAGCCACCAGCGAAACCGTCGCAGCCTAAACAGAGTCATCGAATGCGTCATGAAGCCCTTATGGGGGCGAGTATCGCTACAATGTCTTTCCTTGTATTCCAGCTATTTGACCTCAGTGACTCTATGTCTGCTCAGGCGACAACCTTGCTTTTATTGTTTCCTATGCATTGGAACGGTGCTTTAGGGTATGCGCGAAAAAGAGCAATGGGAACCTTGATGGGGGTGACCTTTGGTATCGTCGGACAACTTGTATTATACGATTGGTCGGATACCTTATTGTTTATCGTCCCATTGCTTTGGATTGGTGCGATGATGTTCAGTTATATGCACGTGAAAGAGTCTAGCGGTTCGGGAGCCGGATTTGGCGGTTTAACCACATTAGGCATTTTGTTCGGCCAATATCTTACTCCGGATGGTGACTTAATGTTCAGTGCGCTGTATCGCGTGAGCAGTATTTTGTTTGCTATTGTTGCGACGCTGCTTGTGACCTATACGGTTCACAGAATACTCAACAGCTTTGAGGCGACGCGCTTTAGCGAGCAGTAAGTTCAGACGTTACTGGTTAGAAAGGATTGCTCCAGTAACTCTGTTTTTAGTTCGTGAGTCATCGCAATGGGACTGGCAAACTTAATTCCAACTACCCATCCCTTCACCAATTTCTTAATGTTGGCAATGACACATCGATTTTCTTCTCCGATATAGTGGCTTAACGGGCATTCGATGGTAACACTCTCACCCACGTTGAATTCGGGCTCAATCAAGGTTGATATACCAACACCTGCTAGAGAGAAATCGATAAGGCTACCGTCGTAGACATTCCCTGCATGAATAACGTTACAGTCCATTTGCAACTTGTAACGCTCATGTTCCCGAACTGGTTTGGTTGCAAATGTTCCTGGAATGCGGATAAACAAAAGGGGGGATGGTCGAACGGTCGTCGTCAGCACGCTGGACTTAAACGCAATGACATGGCCTAACTCCGTATCTGATACACCACGCACGATGACATCGGCGTTGGGGAGTTTTCTCATCACTTGCTCTTCAAGCAAACGCATTGGTATATCAAGAATCAAATAAGCATTTTCTTTCATCCCCAGATAGGTGGTGGAATACGTATATTGATCCTTAGGCCCAAATTCGAAATTAGTAGAAAGCTTCATTCCCGGTTTGAGAAACCTATGCAGTTCATCTTTAGTATGAGTGGCTGGCATCACATTGGCGTTTTAATTTTTTAGTTAAGCTGAGGCTATCAAAACGCCATTTTGTTATTCAAGATAGTAAGGCATAAGTTTTTGTAAAATCATCGCTATCTGTGAAGTGGTGGGCGATAAGTTTGGCTCATTCCACCTTTCATAAAGATTTGGCTTGCCACAATACTGCCGCATGTGACCAACATCAGCGCTAACCAAGTGAGAGAATCTGGTTGTTCACCAAAAATTGGAACGGCAAGAAGTGTCGCGACGACTGGAGTTAATGAACCAAAAGCAGCGCTGGCTTCGGCACCGATGATCCTAATTGCATAAATGAAAGTGAAAGAAGCGATTAAACCTGCGCCAACACCTTGTAGCATCGCGTGGCCAAATAACTCCTCCCATGGCCACTGGCTGAACGGTGTTACCACCAAATAACTGTCTACCCACCCGAAACCAACGGCGATGATGAGTAGAGCCAAAGACGCGATTGCAACGAATCCTGCACAGACGTGTGCATTAAGATTAGCGACACGAGCGCTGATGGTGAAAGCAGCCCACATGATGCTGCCAGTTAGAAACAGGATATGCCCTTGCAACTGAGACCAGTTGTACTCTGCGCCGCTATTAGAAAGAAGGAATACGAAAATCCCTAACAACACCGTAGAAAGCCCGATTAAGCGGTGAGCACTCAGCGACTGTTGATAACAAAGTACCGCGATAGCAGAAACAAACAATGGCAAAGTGCCAGGTACTAATGCACTGCCGTGCGCCACGGGAGCGAAATGCATAGCCGTTCCGACGACCAGAAGATAGGGAAGGCCGCTTCCAACCACAACACCAACCAGGTAGCGTTTAGGCACCACGCGCAGCGACTGTTTATGCTTAATCACAAATGGTAATAAAATTATACTTGGGATTAGAAAGCGAACTAACGCGATATCGGCTGGCTGCAAGGCAGAAATTGCGCCCCCTTTTAAAGAAATAAAGAAACCAGACCAAAGCAGTAAGGTCGTTAATATAGCTGCGTATCCCAAGATCATTATCGACATGTCCATTTGTAAATGATGTGTTAATTGTTGAATAAAACTCTTGCCAAAGGGAGGCAAAGTTTGACGTAATTAGGCTTGATGTTGGTGATAAATTGCGTATAAGTGTTAATTGTTGGTGATTAAAGGCATGGAAGAATAGATGGATAAAATTGACAGGCAACTTATCAACCTAATGCAGAAGGATGCCACTCTGACAACGGCAGAACTTGCTGACCAAGTAGGGCTATCGGCATCACCTTGTGCAAGACGCATTAAGCGTTTGGAGCAGGAAGGTGTAATAAGTGGTTATCGAGCTATTGTGTCCAGAGACACTGTAGGCATCGCGATGACTGTATTTGTTGAAGTGAGTTTAAATAACCACCAAGCTTCTTCGATTGATGAGTTTGAACATGCCGTTGTTGAGATGGATGAAGTGATCTCATGCCATGTCGTATCAGGGGCCTATGATTACCTGTTAGAGGTGGTCAGTAAAGATCTCGCTGGTTATGAAACATTTACTAGAAAGTTACAGCGATTAGAAAATGTGAAAGATATTCATACCCACCTGGCGATTAGACAAGTGAAAGGAAATGGCAGTTTGCCGATTTATGCATAAGAAAGATGAAATTTTTCGATAGACTTAAGATTGCCCACTATCATCGAAAGCGATATAGACAGTTTGGTAAAGACAGAGCCCGAACTCTGGGATGGGCAGATAAGTATAGTCAGATCAGCCGTTTTGAGGCGTTGTGCCGAGGGTTAACGTTAGACGGTTCAAGTATTTTAGATATTGGGTGCGGCTACGGAGACTTGTTAGCGTTTATCGAACTTACGGGGGGGCTTCCTCAAAGCTATATTGGCATTGATCAGCAAAAACAGTTTATCTCTGAAGCCAGAAAACGAGATTTTCGTACGCAAAGTAAGTTTATATGTGGCGACTTTTCAACGTTGGTATTGCCTCGTTGCGACTTTGTTTTTGCTTCCGGATCATTGAACTATCAATCCACCAACCCAAATCATACCATTGAAATGATTGATAAAATGTACCGAGCGACAGAGAAAGGTTGTGTGTTTAACTTGTTGGATGAATCCAAACTACCCAGCATGAAAATGTTAGCGTCGCACAATAAAGAAGGTGTCTTTCGCTATTGTCGGTTGCTGTGTCCGAATACACGATTGATTGAGGGGTACTCCGAGCACGACTTTACGATTGCCATGATCAAAAAAGCGGGGTCCGTTTCCTGACTCCGCTTTATAAATTCTTAAGCCTTATTGGTTTTTGTATTGTGAGATTTCACAGTTACCTGTGTATCTATCAACCTTGAATGAGAACGCGGCTGAATGGTATTCCCTCCCATCACTCCATATTGTTTCTCCGAAGATTTTACAAAGATCCAAATCACTGATTGAACCGAACTCTTTTACGTGCCTAACTACTGACAAAAACTTGGCTTTGGTAGCATTAGGACATTCCCTGTTACTTAATCGATTGATAACCATGTTTGTAGCATCATCTCCAGCCAAATGTGACTTTTTATTAAATTTTATTAATGGCTAAACTAACCAAAAAATGTCCATAAGTAAAGCATTAATGTGACGTATGTCTCTATAAATTGATTGTCTTGGTCATGGTTTAGTCAAGTTTGTCAAAGGGAACAATCCCATTATTTACATTTGATATCATTCACGACTAAGGAAAGATAAAAAGCACGAATAACGTCCAATATTGGAGTGAAAAACCAACATCGTCTATTCAAAACTGGCTCTGTTTTTACTTCGAAACATCTTGAGCGTATTGAAGCGCTCGAGCTTCTTTATCATAGACTTGTGACAGAGTTTGATATTGTGAAGAGAGGCGCTTGTAATCTTCAGCAAGTTCCAAAGCGTTGGTGTTATACCATTCCGCAGTTATTTGATTGGCTGTTTTGTTTGACTCGCGGCACTTCTGGGCCAGTATCTCCCACCCATTTGCTGACCATTGGGATTGTGTGCTCAATTTAAGCAGCTGATTCGCTTTAGTTGTGAGCTCTTCTTTGTATTGAATCGATGCTTTTAATTGCGCTTTGAACACATTTTGGTTCGACTTGGCACGCCAAAGTAGCACGAGCTCATGCAGTGAAAAGGTTTCGGACAATAACTGACGCTGTTTATGTTCGGTCAAAAGTGTATTGAATACCTCAACATGCTGATTGTAATTGGACTCTAAACGATTGAATTGGGTAAGATTGTCATTCCACGACGATGGGTTACATTGAATATTGGCGTGCCCCGTTATCGGGAACAGAAGAAATAGTAGTATCCAATTGAGTCTGTTGATCATTATTGCTCGCGTTAGTTGACCTGCTCTTTTGAGTATATACCCAAATTTCTACGACATGCGTGCTACTGGTGGGATAAGAATAAAGAATGAAAAGGAAAAGGGCATGAAGAAAATTCTCGTCGCATTGATTGTCATGCTGTTGCTCGGCGGAGCGGGGGCTGGTTACTATTTCTTCTTTATGCAGAAAGATGAACCTGAAGCACCAAAGGCTACACAAGTCGAGCAATCGTCACTGCAAAAAGAAACATCCAAACCGATTCTGGATTTAGAAGCCGTTCCCCCGGAAGTTACCGAGTACTACGTTATTGAGCGTCGTGTCAATGTTTACAACAAGCCTAACCCTAATGCTTTAGTTGTCGATACGCTCTATAAGGGAGAAAAAGTATCGGTGTTAGAAAAAGTAGATGGGTGGTACCGAATCTCCGGCTATCTTGTCTATGAAGAGGGTGGAGAAGAAAAAGCCGAATGGTTGAATGCTGAAGGGTTATCGGATGCAGAGCCAGTTATTAAAGAGCAAGAGCGCTTAGAGATATTGGATGAATACCTACAGAAGTCGGATGACTTAAAAGTTCACTTGGATATTTTCCGTAAGAAAACACAGCAATTGTTAGACGATGAAACCTGTGATCCGAGTGATTTTGAGGAGCTCGGAGGCTGGGTTCGTTCTGTGACGTTCAAAAAGCGCAACGTTTACTTCATCTATTGTGGCGGTTTGGAGCAAGAGAACAAGATCTACTTAGATGTTGATAAGGGCGATATTTTTTATCGATAACTCACCACCAATTACACTAGTTTTCTAAAGACGTTTTGATAAATGCAATAACGATGCAAACCTGAAATCAGAGATTTATAACTTTTTAGTTGTGAACCATAATCAATAGGAATACTATCAACGAGTCAAGTGACCTAACTTGGCTCTTTGTGTTTTTAGTGAGTTCCTATGCCTTGGATTTACCTTAGAAAGTTGATTTTGCTGCTATTTGCAATGGTATTGCTACCAGTGCATGTATCTGCTGCGCAAATCGACCACAAGGCTCACGTACCGCACTTTTCTAAGCTACAACCTTTTGTAGCCGTAAGTGTATCGCCAAACTCTTCCGTCGATTTTTCTGAAGTTTCAGAAGAAAGCTCTCAATCTCCAGTATCTGAAGGCCATGCAAGTCTCGATTCCGTTGCTTTGTTTAACTCTCAGCGCTGGACGTCTTACTTACGGGAAGGGCTTGATGACGAGCACGTAGATTTTGTCGGCGATCTCACTACTCCGTTTTACGCTGATGCGGGTTACACATACAGTTTGATGGACATTAACTGGCGTCACAACCAGTCCACATTTTATCATTTCACAAGCGATCATCGCATTTCTGGTTGGAAAGAGACCAATGCCATGTACGTCGCACTCAATAGTCAGTTTTCTGCCTAAACACCATTTATTTGCACCATTGTGCACTCTTAACACGACGATTGTATTCGACAGGACGTGAGCGTTCTGAGCATTTCATACCCTGAATTTATTCTGGGAGCATCTGTCGTGTGTTAAGCCTTGTTATTAAAAGCTTCACTTCATCGTGAAGGGATGATGTTTACATGAAAAAAACACCAAAGCAGCAAAAGAACAGAAAGCTGATGAATCACTACTCAGCTTGGAAATATGTCGTATTAATCACGACGGTCATTATCTTAACTTTAAGTGCGATCCCAACTTGGTTTGGCGAACAGCCTTCTATTCAGTTGACGTTTGCGGATCAAAACAACAGTGAAATGTCGGTTGTTCATCTGAATCAACTGCTAAAAACCAACCATATTTCAGCCGACAAAATCATCGAAAAAGACGGCAAAACAACCATTGTATTCGATGGTGAAGATGCGCAAAGTAAAGCTCGTGCGTTGTTAAACAAAGAGCTAAATAAAGACGACAGCATCACTTTCTCATACGTATCGGTTGCGCCAGAATGGTTGAATGAGATGGGCTTTAGCCCAATTAAACTCGGTCTTGACCTTCGTGGTGGCGTTCAGTTCTTGTTGAATGTTGATGTGAATAAAGCGTTTGAAGAGCAACGTGATGCGTTGATTGATGAAATCAAAGCGAATTTACGTGATCAACGTGTCCGTGGTGTGCAAGTTCGAGCAGAAAGCGGCAACCGAATTACGGTAAACAGTGACAGCGAGCAAGCATTGTCGGAAGTGAACAAGTTCTTGCGTCAAAATTACCCTGGCTGGATTTCAAAAAGTTCATCTCGTGGCTTTGTGCTTGAACCGAGTGAACAAAATATCCAAGAATTTCAATCGTCGACTCTTCAACAAAACCTGAAGATCATGCGTGGTCGTATTGAAGAACTTGGTATCACAGAAGCACTAGTGCAACGCCAAGGTAAAGAGAGCATTCGAATTGAACTCCCTGGTGTACAAGATCCTGCTCAAGCGAAAAACGTTATTGGTGCAACAGCAAGCTTGGCGTTTTATGAAGTGAAAGATGCGAGCCAAGCACACAGCAGCCAAGATCTTGTTCTTCAAGACAATGACGGTCGTACGGTGATTTTGGCAAAACGACCAGTCCTAACGGGTGAGCACATCGTAAACGCTCGTGCTGGTGTCGACAAAATGGGTATGTCAGAAGTCAATATTTCTCTTGACCACGCTGGTGGTAAGAAAATGAGCGACTTCTCAGCAACTCACATCGGCAAGCCAATGGCGACCGTTTACCGAGAGTACAAAACAAACGATCGCGGTGTAACCGAGCGTAGTGAGCGCGTTATCAGCGTCGCGACTATTCAATCTCAACTTGGTAGCCAGTTCCGTATTACCGGAGCAGGTAGCATGGACGATGCGCAGCAGTTAGCGCTATTGCTTCGCGCGGGCTCACTAACTGCGCCGGTTACTATTGTGGAAGAGCGTACTATCGGTGCTTCTCTGGGGGCAGAAAACATTGAAAACGGTTTTGCAGCACTGGCTTTAGGTATGGGTTTAACACTGACCTTTATGGCACTTTGGTACCGCCGCTTAGGTTGGGTAGCGAACGTGGCGCTTTGTGCCAACATGCTTTGTTTGCTTGGCCTAATTGCTTTGTTACCAGGCGCTGTGTTAACGCTTCCTGGCATTGCAGGCTTAGTGTTAACCGTCGGTATGGCAGTGGACACCAACGTTATTATTTTCGAACGTATTAAGGACAAAATGCGTGAAGGCCGCAGCTTCGCTCAAGCAATTGATCTAGGCTTTGACAGCGCATTCTCGACCATCCTTGATGCCAACATTACTACCATGATCACCGCCGTGATTTTGTACGCCATCGGTAATGGCCCAATCCAAGGCTTTGCCTTAACACTCGGATTAGGTTTGTTAACCAGTATGTTTACAGGCGTATTTGCCTCTCGAGCAATGATCAATTTAATTTGGGGCCGCGATGCCCGTCGTGATGTGAGGGTTTAATCATGGTCGAAATGCTAAAACAAAATATTCGTAAAATTCGCTACTTTACTACGCTAGTTTCCATCATTTTAACGGTGATCGCGATCGTCGCTCTAGGCTTTAAAGGGTTGAACCTAGGTTTGGACTTCACTGGCGGTATGGTGACAGAAGTAAAGGTAGATAAGCAGCTAACTAACCATGATCTGCTTGACGTTCTGCAACCAAAGCTTGGTGAATCTGCGTCAGTGACACGCTCTGGTGAAGATGGCCGTTGGGTGATTCGTTACTCTGCGCCGGAAGATGGACAAACGTTGCCAAGTGTAGAAGAGGTGTTGAAGCCAATCTCTCACCAAGTTGATGTTGTCAGCAACAGTATAGTTGGCGCTCAAGTTGGCCAAGACTTGTTTGAACAAGGTGGCTTAGCATTGTTGATTTGTGTGTTGAGTATTCTCGGTTACTTGTGTTTCCGTTTTGAGTGGCGTTTGGCCAGTGGTTCACTGTTTGCTTTGGCCCATGATGTGATCTTAGTGCTTGGTTTCTTTGCAATTACTCAAATGGAGTTCAACTTAACCGTTTTTGCTGCTGTGCTGGCGATTTTAGGTTACTCATTGAATGACTCGATCATCATTGCAGACCGAATCCGTGAGCTGTTGATTGCGAAACAGAGTTGGAAAACAGAAGACATCAATGACCAAGCTGTTATCGCGACGTTTTCACGCACTATGGTGACATCTGGTACGACATTGATCACTGTTGGTGCATTATGGATTATGGGAGGAGCGCCTTTGGCTGGTTTCTCAACCGCCATGTTTATTGGCGTTCTGTCGGGTACATGGTCTTCGATTTCGATTGGTACTGTGCTGCCGGAGTGGTTGAAACTGGAGCCGAAACATTATCTTCCAGTTGAGATTGACGCAGCGCCGTAGCATTATTTTTAAGGTAAAAGTGCTTGCGCCACTCATCTTGAGTGGCGCTTTTTTGTGCTTATTTCACGCGCATCAGACGATGTTTCACAAGTCCCAAATCGAACTCTAAGACTTGTGAGCGCTTCATTGCTTCGACTTTATTCAACATCGACTCTTGGTAGCCTTTCTTCTTCATCCACTGAAGAGGTACAGAGAAAGCATCTTCATTAACGACATAAGACTCGCCTTTATGCTCACCGCTATAGACGTTCACAACCCAAACTCGGGCTTGAAAGTCCAATACTTCACCCATGACTTTAGCGATTTTATTCAGAATATTTTTCATTGTTTCCAGTTTGCCTTAGCTTAGTAGCAACCAGACACCAACTCCCATCATTAAAGTGCCTGCGATACGGTTCATTAGGCGTACATTCTTAGACTGACCTAATACGTGTTTCAACCCTTTACCACCAGTAGCGTACAGAGACATGCAAATGAACTCAAACAGTAAAATAATGGAGACAAGTATGATCAGTTGCGGTGCAAGTGCTGCGTTTTGGTCTATAAAAGGCGGTAAAAGAGAAATCATAAATGCCCAGCCTTTTGGGTTTGCGATTGCGGTAACGAAGCCTTGCATGATCAGTGCGATATTGTCACTCTTTGGTGTTTCTAAGTTGTCGACATTAATCGCAAGTTTCCCTCGCGATCGCCACATTTCAACACCAAGATAGAGTAAATAACCGCCACCAATGAACTTTAACGCGATAAACATCCAAGGATAATTGAGCATAATCGCAGCGATACCTAACACCGCAGAGACTGACACTAGCGCAACACCGAGAAGTTCTCCTATCATCATCCATAACGTGCGACGATAACCGATACTCATACCTAACGTTAGGGCGAGAGTCATGCACATACCAGGCGTGATTGAGACAAAAAAGAAAGTAGGGATGAACATACTGAGCAATGCAAGATTCATATCTGTTGATGATTTAGTGATTAAAGAGAAGCCACAAAGATAGTGCAAAGTGGAAAAGGATGCTACTACAAAGCGAACGATTACTTTCACTAGTAGCTAGTTGATGTTCTTCGAATATATAAAATTAAAATGAAATTATATTTTAATCTATGCGTCATAATAGTGCGTATTGCACCAGTATGAGACAAGCTCTTATATCATTTTTAGATTAAATATATTTAATTTATTATATTTTATCGGTATTAATCATCACTGTATTAAAATAATCGAATTGATAACTAAATTATCATTAAACACAGTAATTAAATGATATGTTTGATAATTATTTTTACTGATAATTGAATTATTATTCTAATCTCAAGTTTGTTGTAATCATATAGGCTTAAAATTCAGATCTTAAATCATGACATAATGTAACGTCTGTCGTTCTGTATGTAACTATATGATATATAAGTATTTATTTGCCGTGTTGGTAGGCTGGCGTTTCAGGTAAGTACTATTAAAAACAATGAGTCATGAAGAATTAACCATTTTATAACATTTCATGTGTAATGAGATCTAAATCAATCTTATGCAAATGGTTTAGTTTTTTATTTGAAATGTAATATTTCTAGGTTAACTTAAAATAAAAGGCAGCACAGGATTGGTTGTCAAAAGAATAAATAAACACGTCAGTTGGTGAACTATTTCATCAGTGTATTAAGTTTGCTTTTTAAATGCCGTTAAGAATGGAGTCTTCAATGAAGAAAGTCGCTTTGATCACTGGATCAAAAGGCGGAATTGGTTCTGCTATTTCCTCTCAATTAGTCAATGACGGTTACCGTGTAATCGCTACTTATTTCACAGGTAACTACGAATGTGCGCTGGAGTGGTTCAACAGTAAAGGGTTTACCAAAGATCAGGTTCGCCTTTTTGAGTTGGACGTAACAAACACCGCTGAGTGTGCGGAGAAGTTAGCGCAATTGCTTGAGGAAGAAGGAACCATTGATGTTGTTGTCAACAACGCAGGTATCACACGCGATGGCGTGTTTAAAAAGATGACTGCGCAAGCTTGGAATGATGTCATCAATACCAACCTCAATAGTCTATTCAACGTTACGCAACCCCTATTCGCAGCAATGTGCGAAAAAGGTGGTGGTCGTGTCATCAATATCTCTTCAGTCAATGGTCTAAAAGGGCAGTTTGGTCAAGCAAACTACTCGGCGGCGAAAGCTGGGATGATCGGTTTCTCTAAAGCCTTGGCATACGAAGGCGCTCGCTCGGGTGTGACGGTCAATGTTATCGCTCCGGGGTACACAGGTACGCCAATGGTTGAGCAAATGAAGCCAGAAGTGTTGGAATCCATCACGAACCAAATCCCAATGAAACGCCTTGCGACACCAGAAGAAATTGCAGCATCAGTGAGCTTCTTGGTCAGCGATGCCGGCGCCTATATCACCGGTGAGACTTTGTCGGTGAACGGCGGCCTATACATGCACTAAGGAGATAAGATGATGGAAAAAGTATTTATCGTAGCGGCGAAGCGTACCCCAATTGGCGCTTTTGGTGGCAGCCTGAAAAATACCTCAGCTGGCGATCTGGCAGCAGTAGCGATTAAGGGCGCGTTAGAAGAAGCAAAGTTGGCTGGCGACAAGGTTGACGAAGTGATTGTCGGCAACGTTGTTGGTGCAGGTCAAGGCATGGGTGTTGGCCGCCAAGCGGCATTGTTTGCTGGGATTCCCGAATCTGTTCCTGCATACGGCGTAAACATGGTTTGCGGTAGTGGTATGAAAACGGTCATGGACGCAGTTTCTCATATCCGTAGTGGCGATGCAGAGATCGTTGTTGCGGCGGGTGTTGAGGTCATGTCTCAGATTCCGTTTGCCGCACCAAGCAGCATTCGTGATGGCAACAAAATGGGCAATCTGGAGCTGAAAGATCTGCTCGTAGCGGACGGCTTAACCGACGTTTACAACCAATATCACATGAGTGTGACGGCAGAAAACGTAGCAAAAGAAATCGGCCTAACTCGTCAACAGCAAGACGAATATGCGTTGTCTAGTCAACAGAAAGCGGTAGCCGCTATTGAAGCAGGTAAATTCAAAGACGAAATTGTGCCAGTGGAAGTGCAACAGCGTCGAGAAACCGTACTATTCGATACCGATGAATACCCAAAAGCGAACGCAACAATGGAAGCTTTAAGCAAGCTGCGTCCTGCTTTTGACCGCGAAGGCACAGTGACTGCGGGTAATGCGTCGGGCATTAACGATGGCGCGAGTGCGATTATCGTTGCGTCTGAAAGCGCAGTTAAAGCGCACGGATTAACGCCGCTTGCTGAGATCGTAAGCTACGCGCAATCGGGTCTTGATCCGAAGATCATGGGCCTAGGTCCTGTTGAGTCGGTCAATAAAGCACTCGAAAAAGCAGAACTCAGTGTACACGACATCGACGTTTACGAGTTAAACGAAGCATTTGCAGCGCAAGCACTTGGCGTGATTCATCAGTTGGCGGAAACAAACCAAGTTCCAGTTAACGCGATTCAAGATAAAGCGAACTTTAACGGTGGTGCTATCGCGCTAGGACACCCGCTTGGTGCTTCTGGCAACCGAATCTTAGTCACGCTGGTTCACGAGCTTCATAAGCAAAATGGTCAATATGGCGTTGCTTCACTTTGTGTGGGCGGCGGCATGGGCACGGCTGTGGTTGTAAAGACAGTTAAGTAATTATTTAAACGGACATTTTTAATTCTTTCTCTAGGAGACAAACCATGTACACAGATTTCTTCAAAACATTTAGCGATCAAACTGAAAAAAATCTAGAACCTTACTTGAAGTTCAACAAGCTAGTGACAAAAAACGTAGAAGTGTTGACCGAGCTTCAATTGAACGCCATTCGCACATACAGTGAAGTGGGTCTAAACCAGATGAAAGCAGCGACAGAAATCAAAGACGTAACGTCATTGACTGCTTTCAACAGTCAGCAACTAAGCGTACTTACTAAACTTTCTCAACAAATGATGGATGACAGCAACAAGCTTCAAGCGATTGCAAAAGAGTTCAAAGAAGACGTTGAGAAAATGACTTCGGAAAATCTAAAGACTGTTACTCCAGCGTAATTTGTCCGATTCTCGCCGCCCCTAGATTTGGGCGGCGTTGTTTTTTCCGAATATAGGAGTAAGACTATGTTTCAACACTTCTTTTCGGACTATCTTGTGAAGCTTCAGGAAACCAATCATCAGTGGTGGCATGATTTCGAAGTGAACAAGGCAGTCGTGAACTCTCCTTTAAACAAGGCCATGCAAGAAGTGAACTTTGAGGATACTGCCAAACTGTTCGAACAAGCTGCGAATCAGCCTGCTGCGATTTTAAAGCTGCAAGCACAGTGGTGGGAACAGCAGCTGCAAATTTGGCAGAATGTTGCATTGGCAGGGAACCAAGCACAAATCGTCGAAGCTGAAAAAGGGGATAAGCGTTTCTCAAACGAAGCGTGGCAAAATGAAGCCATGTATAGCTTCATCAAACAATCCTACCTTTTATTTAGTAAGACCTATCTGGACACCATCGAGTCTTTGGAAGGCTTAGATGAAAAGACGAAAGAACGTATTATTTTTTTCTCTCGCCAAGCCATTAACGCCCTTTCTCCTTCCAACTTCATCGCCACTAACCCAGAGCTTTTGAAGCTGACACTTGAGCAAAGCGGTCAAAACTTACTGGCAGGCTTAGAACAGTTGAAAGAAGACGTTGAGTCGAGCGCAGACATTTTAAAAATTCGTATGACGAATAACAATGCATTCCGCGTGGGCGATGACGTTGCGACGACACAGGGCAATGTGGTTTTTCAAAACGAATTGTTTGAGTTGATTCAATATCGACCTCTAACAGAGAAAGTGAATGCGACGCCGCTGCTCATCGTCCCACCTTTCATCAATAAATACTACATCCTTGATTTAACAGCAAAGAACTCAATGGTTCGATGGTTGTTAGAGCAGGGGCACAGTGTATTTATGATGTCTTGGCGTAACCCAGGCAAGGCTCAAGCGCACATAGAGTTTGGTGACTACGTGACAGAAGGCGTGGTGAAAGCCGTCGCTGCGATTGAAGATATAACAGGACAAGAGCAAATCAATGCGGCTGGTTATTGTATTGGTGGTACTGTTTTAGCAAGCACGGTTGCGTACTACGCTGCAAAACGTATGAAGAAGCGCATCAAGTCTGCCACTTTCTTCACCACGTTGCTCGACTTCTCTCAACCAGGTGAAGTCGGCGCGTATATCAATGACACCATTGTTAGTGCAATTGAAGCGCAAAATAACGCAAAAGGGTATATGGACGGCCGTTCCTTAAGCGTGACGTTTAGTTTACTGCGTGAAAACAGCTTGTACTGGAACTACTACGTAGACAACTACTTGAAAGGCAATAGCCCAGTCGATTTTGACTTGTTGTACTGGAATAGTGACAGCACCAACGTCAGCGCTGCATCTCACAATTTCTTGCTTCGCGAGCTCTATTTAGAGAACAAGCTAGTGCAAGATAAAGGCGTCAAAATTGGTGGAGTGTGGATTGATCTAAATAAGATCAAAATTCCTAGCTATTTTGTGTCAACGAAAGAAGACCATATTGCGTTATGGCAGGGAACTTACCGTGGTGCGCTGAACACGGGTGGCAACAAAACATTTGTCCTCGGTGAGTCTGGTCATATTGCGGGCATCGTGAACCCTCCAGCTAAAAATAAGTATGGTTATTGGTTGAACGATAATTTGGATGACTCTGCTGATGAGTGGTTGAATAACGCGGAACACAAAGAGGGATCGTGGTGGACACACTGGAACGAGTGGTTACTCCAATTCAACCCTAAAGAGCAAGTTGAGCCTTTCCCTATTGGCTCAGAAAACCATCCGGTTATTGATGAAGCGCCAGGACAATACGTCAAACAGGTTCTGCCAGTAAAAGAATCTTAAATAACTCCCTATAGCAGTAAATCTTAGCGGCCTTTATGGTCGCTTTTTTTATGTATGATTGCTTGTTTATTGTTGGCAAGTACCATTGAGCAATAAATAAAAAGCGCCGAGCATTTGCTCGGCGCTCAGTGTCAACAAATAGGCTAGTTGACGAGTAGAGATGCGTTACGTTACACCTCTTTATCCTTACCAAATGACAGCAGCCAGAGAGAGATTGCTGCTACCGCCACAAAGCCGGAAAGAATAATCACTGGCATAGCACTGTAGCCAAGGATATGCCAAATTACAGATTCTAATGTACTCATGGTAAGTCTCCTTAGTGCCAGCCTTCAACGCCGCTCATGTCTGGTAGTTTGTGCGCAATACCTTTGTGACAGTCTACACATGTTTTCTCGCCTGAAGCGAGAGCGGTGGAGTGTTGTTCTGCCGCACGTGATCCTTGCTGAGAGTAATCCATGAAATCAAACTCATGACAGTTACGACATTCAAGAGAGTCATTCTTCTTCATACGTGCCCACTCTCGCTCTGCGAGGTGGCCACGACGCTCTTGGAACTTCTCTGGCGTATCGATCGTCTTCGTTACGAAGTGTGCAAATAGCTCTTTAGATGCCTGTACTTTACGAACGATCTTATCCGTCCATTCATGAGGAACGTGACAGTCTGAACAAATCGCACGAACACCAGATCGGTTGGAGTAGTGAATTGTTTCTTGAATTTCAGCAACGATCGGCGCGTGACAGCCAGAACAGAATTCTTCTGTGTTGGTTGCTTCCATACCTGTGTTGAATGCGCCCCAAAATAGAAGGCCACCAGCGAAGCCTAGAAATAAAACCACACCAGCGGCAGCTTTACTCGGGCTCGACAGTCTCTTCCAAAACGCTTTAAGTATTTTCATAAGTAACCTCTTAGTACTCGCGTTTCAATTACTGAAGCGAATCGACTGCCTTAAACTCGTTTTCCACTAGTGGTTTTGCATCCGTTTGTGGAACGTGACATTGCAAACAGAAGTAACGACGAGGAGACATATCTGCCAGTACCGCATCTTCTCTGTTTACATAGTGCGTTACGCTAATTTTAGTCGCACCTGACTCTTTTGCATTTTTCCAGCTATGGCATGCAAGACACTTGTTAGCATTTAACGAAATTTCGTAGTGACGAATGCTGTGTGGGATCAACGGTGGTTGATAAACATAGCTGTCTTCAACAATTTGATCTTTAGGGAAGTCTTTGAACTCGTCTGCTGGACGCGTATCTTCCAATTGAGACATTCCACGTAAAGATTCTAGACCTCCAATACCACCTGGATTATCCAACTCAGCTTGCGCAATGCCTGTCACTAACGCACCTACAGATAAAACTGCGACAAGTAATTTTTTCATCATTTCATCTCCGCCTTTATGGCTTAAATTCTTTATTAGGCCGCCATAATGACGGCCGTAGCATTCAGTATCTGAAGGTTAAGCAATCTTAGTGATTTTGACTGGGCACTTCTTAAAGTCTGTCTGTTTAGACAGTGGATCAGTCGCATCTAGGATAAGCTTGTTAATCAAAATACGTGCATCAAAGAACGGTACGAATACCAAACCTTTTGGCGGACGGTTACGACCGCGAGTTTCAACACGAACGCGTACTTCACCGCGTTTGTTTGCCATGAGTACTTCTTCACCACGACGAACATTGCGTGCTTTTGCGTCTTCTGGGTGCATGTAACACACTGCGTCTGGTACTGCTTTGTATAATTCAGGTACACGACGAGTCATGGTGCCTGTGTGCCAATGCTCAAGAACACGACCAGTACATAACCACATATCAAATTCATCGTTCGGTACTTCTGGTGGCGCTTCGTATGGCGCGGAAATGATCTTCGCTTTGCCATCAGCATTGCCGTAGAAATCCCAACCAGAACCTTCTTTCGCGTATGGGTCTGAACCTTCTTTAAAGCGCCACTGTGTTTCCTTACCATCAACAACAGGCCAACGTAGACCACGTACTTGGTGGTAGCGGTCGTATGGAGCCAAATCATGACCGTGACCACGGCCAAATGTTGCGTATTCCTCAAACAGACCTTTTTGAACATAGAAACCGAAGTGGTGAGCATCGTCATTCATTTCACGAGCTTCTTCGATAGGGAATTTGTCGACGTTACCATTGCGGTAAAGTACGTCGTACATTGTTTTACCACGGTATTGAGGCGCTTTCGCTAGAAGCTCTTCAGGCCACACTTCTTCCATTTTGAAGCGTTTCGAGAACTCCATTAGCTGCCACAGGTCGGATTTTGCTTGACCGACTGTGCCCACTTGTTGGTACCAAGCTTGGGTACGACGCTCTGCGTTACCGTAAGCACCTTCTTTTTCAATCCACATTGCGGTAGGAAGAATAAGGTCTGCTGCTTGTGCTGTTGCTGTCGGGTATGGGTCAGACACAACGATGAAGTTTTCTGGATTGCGGTAACCTGGAAGACGCTCTGTGTTGATGTTTGGACCGGCTTGCATGTTGTTGTTACATTGAACCCAGTAACAGTTCAGAACGCCGTCATTCAGCATACGGTCTTGCAATACGGCGTGGAAGCCAGGTTTTGGTGGAATCGTACCTTCTGGCAGTTTCCAGATGTCTTCTGCAATCTTACGGTGTTTAGGGTTAGCAACCACCATGTCCGCTGGTAGGCGGTGAGCAAACGTACCAACCTCACGAGCGGTACCACATGCTGATGGTTGGCCCGTTAGTGAGAATGGGCTGTTCCCCGGAGTCGAGATCTTACCGGTTAGTAGGTGGATGTTGTAAACCAAGTTATTCATCCATACACCACGAGTATGCTGGTTCATACCCATCGTCCATAGAGACATCACTTTCGTATTTGGATCCGCGTATTGCTTCGCAAGCTCGATAAGCTTCTCTTTCTCAACACCAGAGATTTCAGATGCTTTCTCTACTGTGTATGGCGCTACTGATTTCTTGTACTCTTCGAATGAGATAGAAGTGAGTTTGCCAGAGTTCGGGTTCTTCGCTGCTTTTTGTAGCGGATCATCGTCACGTAGACCGTAGCCGATGTCAGTGTCTGCTTGAGTGAAGTTCGTGTGTTTGTTCACGAAGTCCCAGTTTACTGCATCGTTTTCGATGATGTAGTTTGCGATGAAGTTAGCAATTGCAAGGTCAGACTGAGGATTGAAAATGTAGCCGTGGTCTGCCAACTCAAATGAACGATGGTAGTAAGTAGAAAGCACGTTCACTTTAACGTGAGGGTGGCTTAGGCGGCGGTCAGTAATGCGAGTCCATAGAACCGGGTGCATTTCTGCCATGTTTGAGCCCCAAAGAACGAAAGCGTCTGCGTTCTCGAAGTCATCGTAACAACCCATTGGCTCATCGATACCGAATGCGCGCATGAAACCTACAACGGCAGAAGCCATACAGTGACGAGCGTTTGGATCAATGTTGTTTGATCGGAAGCCTGCTTTCATTAACTTTGACGCAGCGTAGCCTTCCATTACTGTCCATTGGCCTGAGCCAAACATACCTACGCTTGTTGGGCCTTTTTTCTCGAGGGAAGCTTTCCATTTCTCAGCCATGATGTCGAAAGCGTCATCCCAAGAGATAGGTGTAAATTCACCATCTTTGTGGAATTTGCCATCTTTCATTCGTAGCATCGGTTGAGTTAGACGGTCTTGACCGTACATGATCTTAGAAAGGAAGTAACCTTTGATGCAGTTCAGACCTTTGTTTACTGGTGCTTCTGGGTCACCCTGTGTTGCTACCACTTTGCCGTTTTGAGTGCCAACAAGAACAGAACAGCCTGTACCACAGAAACGACAAGGTGCTTTGTCCCATGTGATTTTGGTTTGATCAGAGCTTGCAATCAGGTTGGCTGCAGATGCTGGTAGTGTCACACCTGCGACAGCAGCAGCTGATGCAGCCGCGTTTGCTTTCACAAACGCACGTCTTGTCATTTTCATACTTCACCCTCGATTTGGGAATGTTGTGTTCCAGTGTCTTCTTCATCCGTTTCTTCAAGCCCAGTTTCGATTTGGTGATAAACCAATACCGTGCTTAAGACGTTCGGTAAATTATTAATGGCATCGATAGTGTCTGTGATGAAACCTTGGTTCTCAGTTTCAAGTACGACGATAATCTTGCCTTCAGGACTGTCACCATAGATTTCCGCATTTTCGTGTGCTTCTATCTTTTGTTTGATTTCGTCCAAATGTTCCGGCAGCACATGTACTACCAAACTTGAAATATGCACTTCATTTAGTGACATATAGCTCTCTCATTTATTTTTATTGCCTTTGGCCGACGACATTCGGCTTAGGCTGTTATATTGCTCACATTGATGGATGAAGTCGGGCACACTGAAACACAGGCGCCGCAGCCGTTACACTCATCAAGGTCTAAATTGGGTTGTGCTACTTTCCCCAGTTCTAATTTGAACTGAATTGCCATCGGGTCGCACATATCCCCACAGCTTCGGCATTCGACATTTTGTTTTGCTAAGCAGTTATCGTTGATACTTGCTTTTGCTTGCCAAGGTTGTTCTGTTTCTGGCAAGAAAAGGGGCTCAGGACAGGCGTTTGCACATTGATAGCAAAATGTGCATTCATCGATGGAAAAATCGACCGAGGGGAATCCGCCATCACTTTTGGTTATAATCTTTGTTTCACAGGCCTCAATGCATTTACCGCAGCGAGTGCAATCGTCCGTAAACTGTTGCGGTTTAGTTAACCAAGGCAAACGTACGGCGTTGTCGGGGTGCGCTTTTCTTGCAAAGAGTCTTCTTCTGGAAAGGTCTACCACTTAGTCACCTCGAAACTTGGAACCCAAACTAAGCATAGTCCACAATTTTCATTAATAAACTGTCATTTAAACTAACGAAATTGTAGTTTTTGACATATTTGTATAAATACCTCTTAGGGGGTAAATGGTATGCAATATTGTTTTGGATCAATAAATTCCGTCGCAGGTGATCACATATTGATAAAGTTGAAAGGTAATGGGTTCATTGCACGTAAAAATAGGATTGTTAATGGGCGAGGAACTCAGATTGTTTAAAAATGTGAAAAAGTCGGTGACGCGCACGATTGCGTCCGCGATGCTTCTTATTTTGCTGCTCTCAGTCGCTACGACTGGTTTTGCAATTTTTACGTTAGCGTCCAGTTTGAACGATGCTGAAGCCGTCAATGTTGCTGGCTCGATGCGAATGCAAAGCTACCGTCTGGCGAATGATATTCAGGTTAAATCTGTTGACTATTCTTCACATATTGACGCATTTGAACATTCGATATATTCACCTTCAATGAAAGCGCTTCAGCATTGGTCTGTGCCAGAAGACATCACTCACGATTACTACCGTCTTATTATCAGATGGCATGAACTCAAGGCGGTGCTTAGAGGAGACAACCCGGCAGAATATCAACTCCTAGTGGCAGGTTTTGTTGAACAAATCGATGAGTTTGTATTTAAGCTGCAAAGCTTTTCGGAGCAAAAACTGATTAACTTAGCCTGGATCGGCGGGTTAGGGTTGGGTGGCATTCTTTGTGTCAGTATGTTTGTCGTTCATTTTGTGCGCCTCGAAGTTGTTCGGCCTCTGCGTGCTTTAGTTTTTGCTAGCGAGCAAATTAAAAATCGCTCATTTAATATATCGCTCAATGTATCCAGCGATAATGAAATGGGAATACTGACTCGAACCTTTAATCGGATGGCGACAGACCTTGGTAAGTTGTACCGAGGATTAGAACAAGCGGTTGATGAGAAAACACGTAAATTGCAGCATGCCAACCAGTCTTTAGAGGTGCTGTATGACTCGTCAAAAGAACTCACGGCGTCGCGTATTAATCAAGACAATTTCCAGGCGATTTTGCAGCATATCGTCAGTCTTGAGGGCATTAAAGCGGTCAAACTTGAAATCGAGCAGCTGGGAGAACCGAGCTGGATATTGATGGAAGGAGAAGAATGCTGCCAAGATTGTGATGAAGATTGCCACGGTAAAGCCCTGATGCTAGATGGTGAGCACTTGGGCTATTTATATTGGAAAGCAGGGTTACCTTGTCCGAACGAGGCTCTTATTGACAACTTCGTGCAGATTTTATCACGCGCCGTGTATTACAATCGGGCGCAGCGCCAAGCAGAACAAATTCTGCTGATGGAAGAGCGAGCCACTATTGCTCGGGAGTTGCATGATTCATTGGCTCAAGCACTCTCTTACTTAAAAATTCAGGTCGCTTTGTTGAAGAGAAGCGTAAAGAACTTGCCTGACGAAAAGGCGATCGCGCAGGCTAATCAAGTTATTGCCGAGCTAGATACGGGCTTATCTGCCGCTTATACGCAGTTACGCGAGTTACTGACGACGTTTCGTCTTACGATTAAAGAGGGCAGTTTTGGCCAAGCATTGCAAGACATGGTTGAAACGCTCAGTGAACAAACTGCTGCGGACATTACGCTAAAAAATAGACTTTCATCAACTGAACTGGATGCACATCAGCAGGTTCATTTACTACAGTTGATAAGAGAAGCGGCAATTAATGCTATCAAACATGCGCAAGCAGATAATATTCACATTCAATGTCTCGATAATGATGGAAAAGTCACAGTAACCGTTAGCGACGATGGAATAGGCTTTGAACATCAAGACGAAAAATTAAATCATTACGGTATGAGTATCATGCAAGAGCGGGCCGCTAGACTGCATGCCGATCTTCACATCGAAGCATCGATAAACAAAGGTTGTACCGTAAAATTAGAATTCCAACATAGTAAGGAAGTAAACAGTGACAGTGTGTAAAGTAATGCTGGTGGATGATCATCCACTCATGCGAAGAGGTATCCACCAGCTTTTAAGCTTTGAGCCTGAGTTTGAGGTTATTGCAGAAGCAAGTAATGGCGCGGATGCAGTAGCGAAAGCGCATGAGCTGGAACTGGATCTTGTACTTCTTGATCTTAATATGAAAGGCATGTCTGGCCTTGATACTTTGCAAGCACTGCGTGCAGATGGCTGTGAAGCCAGAATTGTCATTCTAACCGTTTCGGATAGCCCAGCAGATATAGAAGCAATAGTTCGAAGTGGTGCCGATGGCTATTTATTGAAAGACACTGAGCCCGATGAGTTGGTTGAGTTGCTAAAACAAGCGCACCAAGGGGACAAGGCATACAGCCAAGAAGTTTCTAAGTATTTGAGTGAACGTTCAGAGCAAGAGGACGTGTTTGATACACTGACCGATCGTGAATCGCAGATCTTAAGAGAGGTGGCAAGAGGTTTCCGCAACAAGCAAATTGCCGATCGTCTTTTTATCTCTGAGTCTACGGTTAAAGTACATATGAAGAGTTTACTTAAAAAGCTTCAAGTTCCTTCTCGTACTGCAGCAACCGTCCTTTATCTTGAGCGCTTTGGAGACATCAAATAACATTGTTGGATTTGAATCTGTAATAATAAATAAAATCAAAAAGTTATATTGATTCTGACGAATAAAAAAACCGCCTGTTAGGCGGTTTTTTTACTTGTCTGGGCGAATAGAGTACAAGTCACTGTTGTGCTTACCACACTCCAAATAGTACTGATAAGCCACTTTTTTGCTTTCAGCAATGACTCTCATGCAGTGCATTTTCCCCTGTTCAAAATATCGAATCTCATATTCTACACTGGTATCAAGTTGCTCAGCGGCTGCCATACTTCGCCTCCATAAACCATCCAAAAAACATCCATGCAAATTATATGCCGTTATAGGGAGCGTCGTTCGGTACGTTTTTTAGCCGATAATTGCGCTCTAACTCACTTTTTTGCGGATAGCTGTGATCAAAAAGTTAATTTCAAACTCTATATATTATTAAGGTGGCAATCAATATTTGTCACACTGGTGTAAGTTTGCCGCAATACTAAGTGATACAGGTTGAGTATAGAACTTAATCAACAGAAAAGGGAATACGAATAAGTGACTAAATTAAAGGATGTATCTAATAAGGCGCTTCGTTATGGCCTTCTATTTTGTTTCGTATTTCTGCTTGCCGGTTGTGCGAAAAAGTTTTTATACAGCAATATCGATTGGTTCGTGCTCGATTACTTAGAGGACTATGTCTCGTTGCAAGGGGAACAAGAAGTCCTAGTGGAAGAGCGTTTATTATTGTTGGCAGACTGGCACAAGAAAGAGGAGTTACCAATATATATCGAACATTTAAAAGACCTTGAGAGATTAAAAGCGAGCGATATCACCTTAAATTACTTACAAAAAAATCGAGATAGAATGCGAGCGCATTACGATAGAGTGGTCAGCAAAGCAGCACCAGATCTTTTTGCGTTAAGTTTGCAATTAACGAAAGAGCAAGAACGCGAGTTTTTGAGTAATGTACAAGAACATTATCAAGAGCGAAACGCAAAATATGCCGATAAGACAGAAGACGAAGTGCGTGAAATTATTCTGGATAACACTGAAGAGTGGATGGAAGAATGGCTGGGGAATCTATCAGGAAATCAGCGTCAATTAGCTCAAAGATTTTCTCAGCAAGTTATTTTAAACAGCCCTTTATGGAGAGATTATCGAGCCACGGTATATCAAGAGCTCGAATACTTGTTCGACAACAAATCTAATGTTGTGACTTATCAAGATATATTTATGCGACTCTTGTTCGAGCCAGAGAGTTATTATAGTGAGCAGCTTTCTCTGAATATTGACTCTAACTTTGCATTGGTTGATCAACTGACATTAGATGTTTCTCGTTCGATGACCGATAAGCAATGGCGTCATTTTCGTGAAAAGGTTAAAGAGTGGCGAGTACTGGCAGAGGAACTTTTAGATTAAATTCATGCTTCAATGAGCGGAAGCAAAGCGCAAAAGCCTTTCTTATCAAAAAATGATTCAAAGCAAATTCTTATTGAACTAAGAGCGTAACATAGCGTGAGGTTTGATGAGGCAACGTCAGCTTATCAATGCGTGATATGGCCTCATCGTACAAAACAATGAGAATAAATATGAAACATTTAGTTGAAAGATTTCTTCGATACGTCACGTTTGATACCCAATCCAATCCACATGTGACGCTTTGCCCAAGTTCACCTGGCCAGTTTGTGTTTGCTGAGTTACTTAAAAAAGAGATGCTCGAACTTGGCTTAAGTGACGTGACTTTGGATAAAAATGGCTACTTGATGGCTAAACTGCCAGCCAATGTTGATTATGAGGTTCCTCCTATCGGCTTCATTGCCCATATGGATACCGCGCCGGATGCATCTGGCAAAAACGTAAAGCCGCAATTCATCGAAGATTACCAGGGTGGCGATATTGCATTAGGGTTGGGGGATGAAGTGTTATCTCCCGTGCAATACCCAGATTTACATCACCTACATGGCCACAATCTTATTACTACCGATGGCACTACATTACTTGGCGCGGATAACAAAGCTGGTATCGCAGAGATTCTTTCCGCGGTAGCTCTGCTACTGGAAAACCCAGACATTCCACACGGCGACATTTGTATCGGCTTTACTCCGGATGAAGAAATCGGTCGTGGTGCAGATTTGTTTGATGTTAAAAAATTTGGCGCGAAATGGGCATACACTATAGATGGTGGCCCGCAAGGTGAATTGGAATACGAAAACTTTAATGCAGCAAACGCTGATGTAATTTTTCATGGAGTTAGCGTTCATCCAGGTACCGCAAAAGGCAAAATGGTCAATGCGATGAACTTGGCTGCGAAATTTCAAGTTCAAATGCCCCAAGATCAAACTCCGGAAACAACCGAAGGTTACGAAGGGTTCTTCCATCTAAAATCGGCAGAAATGGGCGTTGCACGAAGCGAGCTAGGTTACATTATTAGAGACTTTGACCGTCAAAGACTTGAGGATCGAAAAGCTTTTATGCAGAAACTCGTCGATGAAATGAACACGGGTTTACGCCATGGTTCTGTAGAGCTAAAAATAAAAGACAGCTATTACAATATGAGAGAAATGGTTGAGCCTTACCCTCATATCATTGAGCTGGCAAAGCAAGCGATGGAAGCGTGTGATGTGGAACCGATTATAAAACCTATTCGTGGTGGTACAGATGGTGCTCGTTTATCTTTTATGGGTTTGCCGTGCCCGAATATCTTCACCGGTGGTTTTAACTTCCACGGAATTCATGAGTTTATTTCTGTTGAAATGATGGAAAAATCAGTACTCGTTATTGTCAAAATTGCTGAGCTCACTGCGAAAAAACACAGTTAAAAGACTACGTCGAGACCTCTTGCAGATTTAATAACAAAATAGCCCAGATCTCTCTGGGCTATTTAAATATTAAGATGGAATACTAGCGCACGTCTTTGTCTTCAATTTCAATGTCTTCTAGCGGTAACCAGTCGACTTTCACACCCGCTTGGTCGAACATATCTTGACTGACTTGGATTTTATCTCCCCAGCGAGATAAAAAGTCTTCAGACTGCTCAGGGCAGTGTACGTGTGAGATCCCTGTTTGAATGATCTTTGCCGCGCAGTTAGGGCAAGGAAAATGCGTTACCCAAATATCACATCCGTCTAAGTCACGTTTTGAGAACAAAATTGCGTTCTCTTCCGCGTGCAGTGTTTTAAGGTATTTCAACTCGCGCTCATCGGTGTCGACACTGTCAGAAACACCATGCGGATAGCCATTAAATCCAACAGATACAATGCGATTCTGTTTAGTAATAACGGCACCGACTTGTGTTGATGGGTCCTTACTCCAAGACGCCACTAGTTCTGCCATCTGGTAAAAGCGTTTCGCCCATTTAGAAATCATAGTCATCCTCTCTGTCGAAGGCGTTGAATTAATTGAATGATAACCCATTTATATTAAAAAAATAGTCAAAATCGGGGTCTTGAGTATGAAGGCGTCACTTTTTACCTTTTTAGCCACAAAACGTTCTTATCTTGAGCACTGAATCTCACTTTACGCCCGAATACAATACTCCCGTTAGTGTTTCCAAGCACACGCTAAAATTCGCGATCTCCTAAGGCGTATATTAAATAGTTATGATTGAGTTGTATGTATATTGCTCATTGAATACCACTGTTAACTAAATTACTTTATTTTCCTTTTGTTTCTCATGTTTACATTTAGAAACACCTTGGGCGCTTTTCAGTGAAGTTTTCAGTGGCAGCAAGGAGTAAGGTTGATAGGAATTCAACAATATCCTGTTCTATAAAGACGGTAAATACATGCAAAAGAAACCACTTGTCGCACTAATGGCGGCTACAGCAATCCTCGCTGGATGCGGGGAAGCTAATAATGCCCAAACGAAAGGTCAAGCGCCTCTCGTAGTGACTCAGGATGTCACGGTTATCGACTACCAACCGAGCAAGTCTTATATCGGTCGCATTGAAGCAGTAGAAGATACCAATATTACCGCGCAGATTTCTGGCTACTTAAAAGCTCGTCACTTTGAAGAGGGGCAAATGGTAGAAAAAGGGCAGCTCCTTTACTCTATCGAGCCATCTTCTTTTGAAGCCCAAGTCGCGAGTGCTAAAGCCGCACTTGCACAAGCTAAAGCGGCGCTAAAAAAAGCCGAATTAGATCATACTCGAGGTAAAAACTTGTTGCCTCGCGGTAGTATCTCTCAATCTGAGTTTGATGCTTTAACTGCGGCACTTCTTGGTGCGAGAGCAGAGCTAGAAGCGGCAAATGCTCAACTTAAACTTGCTGAAGTTAACCTTTCCTATACTCAAATCCGAGCACCTTTTAGCGGACGTATTAGTGATACCAAAGTTAGTACGGGTGATCTGGTTTCTCCGTCATCTGGCGTGCTGACAACTCTGGTGAGTTTAGATCCAGTTCATACCTCATTTAGTGTGAGTGAGCGTGAGCGTTTAGCTATGGGTATGGATCAAGTAAAAGGTGATGGCTCGGCTGAATCAAACCGCGTTGAAGTTCAGCTTGAACTGGAAAATGGACAGTTTTTTGAGCATCTTGGTAAGCTTGATTTCTTAGGTAATCGTATTGACACCAAAACGGGTACGATTGCTATGCGCGCGCTAGTGCCAAACCCAGAGCAGAAGTTACTTCCGGGTCAACACATCAAAGTGAACTTGAGAGATAAGAACACGAAAGACGTTATTGTTATCCCACGACGTGCCGTACAGACTGACTTAGAAGGTGACTTTGTGATGGTGATGGCTGAGGGAAGTGTGGCAGAGCGTCGTAACGTCGAGCTTGGCCCTCAGGTTGAACAAGGCATTATCATTCGAGAAGGGCTCGATCAGGAAGATACGGTTATTACACAAGGCCTACAACGTGTGCGTAATGGTGTAGAAGTGCGCCTTCAAGCACCTGCTGAAGATAAGCAGTAGGGGGCACTATGTTAAGTCGTTTCTTTATTCAGAGACCTAAATTCGCGCTGGTTATTTCGATCATATTAACGCTAGCCGGCGCGATCTCACTGGCGATTTTGCCAGTGGCTGAGTATCCACAGATAAGCCCGCCATCAGTAAGCGTTTCGGCTTACTACACTGGCGCGAGTGCGGAAGTTGTCGAGCAGGCCATTGCGGACCCCATAGAGACCTCAGTCAACGGCGTTGAGGATATGATATACATGTCTTCAAAGAGCGCGAACGATGGCTCTTACAGCCTAAACGTCACGTTCGATGTTGGCACCGATCCAGATATGGCGCAAGTTAACGTGCAAAACCGCGTGTCACAGATTGAGTCAAAACTGCCTCAAGAAGTTCGCATGGTTGGTGTGACGGTGAAAAAGCGTTCACCTGACTTGCTGATGGTACTTAACTTCTATTCACCTGATGGCAAATACGATGATCAGTTCTTGATTAACTACATTAACTTGAATGTAAAAGATCAGTTGGCTCGTGCGAAAGGTATCAGTGAAGTTAACGTGATTGGTGGTGGCGAATACGCAATGCGTGTTTGGTTAGATCCTGAAAAAATGGCCAACCTTAAGCTAACCACGTCAGACGTATACGCCGCTTTGGCTGAACAGAACGTTCAAGTTGCGGCAGGGCGTGTAGGTGCAGCACCATACAACAATCCGCAAGAAGTTCAGTTTAACCTTGTGACCAAAGGTCGCTTGGAAAGCGTGAGTGAGTTTGAGAACGTAGTCCTTCGAGCTAATCCCAATGGCTCTACGGTTTATCTGAAAGATGTTGCTCGCGTTGAACTAGGCAAAAAGTTCTACGATGGTAACGGTAAGTTCCGTGGCCAGGACGCGTCAATCGTTGCGTTGTCTCTTCAATCGGATGCGAATGCGTTAGAAAGTGGTCAGGCCGTCATGGAGCTCCTTGAAGGCTTGAGCAAAAACTTCCCAGAGGGAATGGAATACGAGACCAGCTACGATACAACCGTGTTCGTATCTGAATCGATCAAAGGGGTAGTAAAAACACTGATTGAAGCGATTCTATTGGTGATTGCTGTAACTTACTTGTTCTTGGGTAGTGCGCGTGCAACGTTGATTCCTGTTGTCGCGATCCCCGTTTCTCTGATTGGTACGTTTGCCATCATGCAGGCAACGGGCTTCACCATTAATACGGTTACTTTGTTTGGCTTGATCCTTGCGATTGGTATCGTGGTGGACGATGCGATTCTGGTTATCGAAAACGTCGATACTACCATGGCGAAAGACCCAACCATTTCACCGCGTAAAGCGACGTTGCTAGCGATGAAAGAAGTAACGGGACCAATCATCACGTCGACCTTGGTTCTACTTGCGGTATTCATACCCGTCGCCATGCTGCCAGGTATCACCGGTATCATGTATCGCCAGTTCGCTTTGACCATCTGTATTTCGGTTGTGATTTCATCCATCAATGCATTGACGCTGTCTCCAGCACTTTGTTCTCTGGTATTGAAGCAGGGTGGGGGCAATACTGCTAACTGGTTCCAGGCTTTCAACAGAGGCTTAGAGCGCATCACTACGCGTTATGGCCAGATCGCTGGTTTCTTGGTGAAGAAGTCTTTACTGCTCGTGACGTTCTTTATAGTTGCTATCGCAGCGGTCACTTTCTTTGCGAAAACCACCTCTACAGCGTTTGTTCCTCAAGAAGATAAAGGCATTTTGCTGGTTAACGTACAGCTACCAGATTCAGCCTCTTTATCACGCACTGAAGAAGTCACCAATGATTTAATGAAAATGATCGGTGAAGAACCTGGTGTGGATGGTGTGACGGTTGCGAACGGTTACTCGTTTATGACAGGCGCAGCAGCATCAAACGGTGCTTCTGTATTTATCAAATTGCATGACTGGGATACTCGTAACTCGCTGCAAGGAGAGCACTCTGCTAATGCTATCGCGGCACGTATTAACGGGCGAGCGGCGACAGAGTTACCTCAAGCGGTTGTTTTTGCGATGGGACCACCGGCGGTTCCAGGTATGGGCGCTGCGTCTGGTTTTGAGTTTGTGCTTGAAGACACGCTAGGGCGAAGTCGTACCGACTTGTCGATGGTCATGGGAGAAATGATCCAAGCGGCTAACCAAGCGCCTGAAATTGCCTACACGTTTAGCACGTTCCGCGCGAATGTTCCGCACTACTACGTTGATATCGATCGTGAGAAAGCGCAGCAATTAGGTATTTCGCTGTCGTCTATTTTCCAAACCTTGCAAGGCAACTTAGGTTCGCTTTATGTGAATGACTTCACCATGTTTGGTAAGAACTTCCGCGTAACCATGCAAGCTGATAGCCAGCACCGTAGCAGCATGGAAGATCTAGAGCGTTTCCATGTTCGTTCTTCGAACGGTGATATGGTCCCGTTAAGTACGCTAGTGAGCTACGAGCAAGTGTTTGAGCCTGATGTGGCGTGGCGTTACAACATGTACCGCAGTGCTATCATTCAAGGCCAACCAGCTCCGGGTTACTCTAGTGGTGATGCGATTGCAGCAATGGAACGCGTTGCTGCTGAAGTTCTTCCGCAAGGGTACACGTATGAATGGACAGGTATGGCTTATCAGGAAGTGCTCGCGGGTAACCAAGCCATTTATGCGTTTGCGCTGGCTTTGATCTTCATTTACTTGTTTATGGTGGCTCAGTATGAGAGTTGGAGTATTCCACTGGCTATTATTTTGGTGGTCCCAGTAGCAACGTTAGGTTCCTTCCTTGCGTTGAATCTAACTGGCACGCCGCTTAACTTGTATGCCCAAATTGGTCTTGTCTTGCTCATAGCCTTGGCGGCGAAAAACGCAATTTTGATTGTGGAGTTCGCCAAGCAAGAGCGAGAAGAAAAAGATGCTGATATCGATAGTGCAGCGGTTAAAGGAGGCACTTTACGTTTCCGCGCTGTGAATATGACATCTTGGTCATTTATTCTGGGTATCTTCCCGCTTATCTTTGCCGCTGGCGCGGGGCACGTGAGTCAAAACTCACTCGGCGTGTCGCTGATTGGTGGTCTATTGTGTGTGCTTCTAGCAGGTACATTCTTGATCCCAGGCTTCTACGCTCTGGTGCAAAGACAGCGTGAGAAAGTTCATGGTGGCAACACCAAGCTGGTTCCTCTTGATGATGAATAATCACATCCGAAGTGCGCAGTAAGCACGAAGTGACAATTGAAAAAAGCCCGAAGCAATGATTGCCTCGGGCTTTCTATTTTGAAAAAGGGTTATTTTAGCGCAGTTTTGAATTGTGCAACGGCTTCATCCATATCATGAGCTTGAGCAGAGACAGAGTTCACTTCATGCAAGCATTCCTGAGCGGATTGCATGTTATTCTCAGATATTGCGTTTAGCTCGGTGATTGAACCGCTAACTTGGTTCATAACGATACCTTGTTCTTCAATTGCTGAAGCTATGCGCTCCGAATTACCTTGAATTGAATGCATGTCAGTGATGATCTGCTGTAGGCTAGAATCCAGTTTTTCAGAAGCATTAAGTGTTTGTTGCCCTTGATCGTTACATTGATCAATATCAGCAACAACTGTAGACATTTGAGTTTGAATATCTGCAACGACCCGCGTGATTTCCTCAGTGGATTGATGAGTTCGGCTAGCTAGGGCGCGTACTTCATCGGCGACAACTGCAAACCCGCGGCCTTGTTCGCCTGCTCGCGCGGCTTCAATTGCTGCGTTGAGAGCTAGTAGGTTGGTTTGCTCTGCAATTTCTTGGATGATGTTCACGGCACCACCAATTTTATCTACATGCTGATTCAGCGAGCCAATCGACTGCTGGCTGTTTGATAAAATCGTGGTTAGTTGACCGATGTTGGTTACCGTCGCCTCAACAACTCCTCGACCTTGTTCGGCATTATTCGCTGCCTGATGTACGCCTTCTACCGCAACTGATGTGCTTTCAGAGATTTCACCTATTGTGGCAACCATTTGCTGAACTGCCGTCGCCATTGATGCAGTGTGGTCAGTTTGAGTGTGGAATTGCTCCATAACGCCTTCTAACTCACGATGCATATTATCGGTACTTGCAGTGAGTTGCGCCGATTTTTCTTGGGTACTACTAATTAGATGCTCAAGCTTATCCAATAGGTCATTGAGGTGATGACTGATATCAAATAGCTCGTCTTGACCTTTCAAATCAGATCGAAGTCCCATGTTGTTCGTTTCGCTGATACTTCGAATGGTGCCAAGTAAGCTATTCACTCGCGTATTGATTGAACGTGAAATTTGCCAAATCAATGCGAAAATAACG
Source organism: Vibrio sp. 1731 (assembly GCF_033339955.1). Lineage (NCBI taxonomy): Bacteria > Pseudomonadati > Pseudomonadota > Gammaproteobacteria > Vibrionales > Vibrionaceae > Vibrio > Vibrio sp. 1731. The sequence continues at coordinate 66,693 of NZ_JAWOVO010000006.1, forward strand.
ACTAAGATCAGAGCTGTAATGACCTGCTTGATGGTCGACATTTGTTCATCACGTTGTGCGGCAGCAGAGCTAAGGGCTGTGGAAAAGGTTTCAAATTGCTCTTCTACGGCATGGGATAATGCGCGAGTTTCACCGAGTAGGCCTTTGTCATAAGCAACCCCAACAACTTGCTTTTGGGCCGCCAATTGCTTACCTGTTTTGATAAGCTCCGGAGCATATTGCCCCTCAAGCAAATCACTATTGAATAGTCCTGCTTTTACCGCAGAGTCAAAACGGACTAATGCCAATAACTGCTGGTGGTCTGAACGTTGTTTTGCTTCTAATAGTGCTTGTTCGTAACCAGCGAGAAGCCCACTCTTTGAATCAAGCCCGTATCGTTGGTAAGCGCTGACCAGATTCTGAAAGCCCCTTTGGTATGCGAGCAAGTCTTGCTTAAATTGTTGACTGGAAGGTAATTCATTACTCTTGAGTATGTTCGCAAGCTCTTTTTCTGTGTCTATAAACTTGTCAACATTGGCGTCAAACTTATTTAGATATTTGTCATTACTACGTAGTAGGAAATCTTTTTCATTTCTGCGTAAGTTGAGTAAGCGTATTTCTAGATCACCAACGAGTTTGATGGCGTGATTAAGGTCATTGCTCTTATTTTCAAAATGGGATGACGTACCCAAAAGGGCCACGATGCCTAAAATGGCGATAACTCCGAGGAAGTAGAGTTTTTGCCTAATAGTCATATTGTTGTTTCCTGAATAAGTAACTAAAAAGAGAAATCCAATGAGATTTCCAAGGGCTAGCAAACGTTGTTCAACTAACATGTCGAGAAAACGACATGCACTAATACAGCACTTTTTTACGTTGCTGTTTTTTCGCTCCGTGCTTGTTTTTTGTATCAAGTCGTCGGCGTTGAGAAGCGCGGGTTGGTTTCGTTTTAATACGCTTCTTCTCCTGTAAAGCGGCAGCTTTTATCAATGCTTGAAGCCGATTTAGGGCGTCTTCCTTATTTTGTTCTTGTGTCCGAAATTGTTGCGCTTTGATGATGATCACGCCATCTTTACTTATACGACTATCAGAAAGTGCAAGTAATCGCTCTTTGTAAAAGTCAGGTAAGCTTGAATGCCGGATATCAAAGCGCAGGTGTATAGCGGACGCTACCTTGTTAACGTTCTGGCCACCATTTCCTTGAGCTCTAATTGGGGATAATTGAATTTCCCACTCTTGAATTGTGACGGAGTTCGAAATTTTGAGCATGATAAGTAAATGCCGGTAAGGACGATTGAAAGAGCTGATAAATTAACATTACAGATGCACAAATAGAAGAAAAGACATGAGCACGATTGATTTTAGACCCTATGAGGGATTCATATTTGATATGGATGGTACTCTAATCGATACCATGCCAGCCCACTTGGCAGCTTGGCAAGCAACTGCTGAGCGTTTTGATTTTCCGTTTTGCCAGGAATGGTTTCACAGTTTGGGAGGGATGCCGAGCTTTAAAATTGTTGAGGAACTAAATCGTGTGCATGAGCTTTCGTTAGATCCTAAAACTGTCGCGACATTTAAAATGGAAACATTCGCTGCTATGGAGCTTCATGGTGACGTTATTCCTTGCACGAACATCGTGTTAGAGGAATATTTAGGCCATAAGAAAATTGCAGTCGGGACTGGCAGCCAACGAGAAAGTGCCATGCGCTTATTAAGTCATGCAGGTTTATTAGACAAGTTGGATGTTGTAGTAACCGCGAGTGATGTAGAGAACCATAAACCCTTTCCAGATACCTTTTTGGTGGCCGCGGAACAACTCGACTTGGAGGCGTCACAGTGTCTTGTGTTCGAGGATACTGAGCTGGGGAAGCGAGCGGCGCATGCAGCTGGTATGGATTGCGTTATGGTGCAAGATAATGAGTTGATCTTTTTCCCAAAACCATAGTGGCAATATCCCTTAATATGAGATCAAAACGGGGTGCAAATGCACCCCATTAATTTTTACCACATCATCGATCATGAATCATAGATGCTTATTCAGGCTGAACTAGCTCTTGGTATTCAAATGAAGGTACCACAACTTCTACGCGACGGTTTTTCTCACGACCTTCGCGAGTGCTGTTGTCAGCAACTGGGTTTTCTTCACCCATACCTTTAACTGTCAAACGATCTGAACCAATGCCAGCTGCGGTTAGGTAATCAGCAACAGATTGAGCACGACGCTCAGACAGTTTTTGGTTGTATGCCGCAGGGCCTGAGCTATCCGTGTAACCAGTAATCTCTACTTGAGCTTGAGGATATTCGTTCAAGAATGAAACAAAGTTGTCCAGACGTTCAGAAACGGAATCTGTTAACTTAGCACTATCGAATTCAAACGTACCTGTACCGTACTCTTCTTTGTGCACCTTGCTCATCATCACTGGTTCTGGATCTGGCTCGATCACTTCTTCCGTTACAACTGCTGCAACAACTGGAGCTGCTGCGAATTTGTAGTTAACACCGATACCAAAGAAGTTAGCATCCATGTCGTCCCACACGTCGTCAGACATGTCTTGGTAGCGTTGGTATTCAGCGCGAACACTCCAGTTTCTATCGATCGAGTATTCAGCCCCCAAAGAACCTGTTGGGACAAAGTCTGTTTCGTCATCAGACATCATGTAAGCACCACCGATCTTAGCAAACAGATTCCAAGAGTCGTTTAAGTGCCAGTTGAATTTAGGTGCAAGTGTTAAAGCCGTTAGATTGCCGTCAATCGTATTAATCGTATTAGCCCCTGACCTAGAGTTTCCTTCATAGTCGCCTAAGAAGTCTACGCCGTACTCTAGCCCGATGATATCGGTAAAGTCATAACCGATATGTAGTCCTGCACCGAACGCTTCATCATCACAAGGGCTATTTAGATAGCAAGCGTCGTCAAGTGTAGTCATGCCCACTTTGCCCCCGATGTACATTTCAGCTTGAGCAGAGTTTAAAAGCGCGCTACTACCAGCTACCACTGCTGCTACTGCAATTGCTACTTTGTTCATAATGTTTCCTTGTATTGATTGCATATTAACTTCTACTTCGTTTTATCAAAAAATTAGAAAAAACCAGCGTTTATAAGAAATTAGTTTAATATTCTAATCATTTCATATCAAGCAACAATATATTTGAACTTGATCAACATTTACTACCCAAAAATACCTCACAAACTTCTGATATTTCTTACATTGTAGTAAAGATTTTTTGGTGCATAAGAAAATTGATGATTATTTTGAACTTTTTTTCGTAAACTTTACTTTACATTGTGCGCGGTGGTTAACAGGTGGTTTTTATTTGCATTTATTTGCAAAAACTGATTGCAAGTCTACGCCTAAGCCGATAAGTTACTTAAACGCTAGACAGAAAATGACCACAGCCCTTGATGCTGCTCACTTTGTGAACAATGTTGCAATGAGTTCAGTTGGTAAAAATGGGGTCGGAAATAAAACCAGGAAGTAGAAGTAATGTTTCAAACTGATGATGTAAGAATAAATAGAGTAAAAGAGTTATTGCCACCTGTTGCAGTATTAGAGAAGTTCCCAGCGACTGAAACCGCTTCTTCGACCACTTTTGATTGCCGTAACGCCATTCACAATATTCTTGAAGGAAAAGACGATCGATTACTCGTGATCGTTGGCCCGTGTTCTATTCACGATCCGGCTGCCGCGGTTGAGTACGGTAAAAAGCTAAAAGTACTACGTGATGAACTGGGCGAGCAGCTTGAGGTTGTTATGCGAGTTTATTTTGAAAAGCCGCGTACGACCGTTGGTTGGAAAGGCCTTATCAATGACCCTTACTTAAATGACACCTATAAGCTAAATGATGGTCTACGTATCGGACGTAAACTTCTTCTTGATCTAACCGATATGGGCTTGCCAACGGCAAGTGAATTCTTAGATATGATCACACCTCAGTACGTGGCGGATTTGATCAGTTGGGGCGCTATCGGTGCTCGTACGACAGAATCTCAGGTTCACCGCGAGCTAGCTTCTGGTCTTTCTTGTCCTGTAGGTTTCAAAAACGGTACAGACGGGAATATTAAAATAGCGAGCGACGCGATTCGTTCTGCAAGCGCTTCCCATCACTTCCTTTCAGTAACAAAATACGGTCATTCCGCGATCGTAGAAACCGCTGGTAATCCAGACTGCCATATTATTCTACGTGGCGGTAAAGAACCAAACTACAGTGCAGCACATGTAGCTCAAATTAAAGATGAGCTGGACACTGCAGGTCTACCGAAAAAAGTGATGATTGATTTTAGCCATGCTAACAGCTCGAAGCAGTTCAAGCGTCAAATGCTGGTGTCTGATGATGTATCCGAGCAAATCTCTGCTGGCGAAGAAGCCATTTTTGGAGTGATGATCGAGTCTCATTTAGTTGAAGGTCGCCAAGACTTAGTGGATGGTAAAGCAGCCACTTATGGTCAGTCGATTACTGATGCATGTATTGGTTGGGAAGATACGGAAACGGTACTTCGTCAGCTTTCTGATGCAGTAAAAGCGCGCCGCAACAAGTAAACTCAACAGAAAAACTTTTTTTAAAAGTGAATAGTGAAGAGCCAGAGGTACTATGCCTCTGGCTCTTTTTGTTGAGAATTACTCTCATATCTTTCTATTGCTTCTGCTTTCCTATATGTTATCTGTATACGTTGTAACCAAAAGGAATTTGGAATTGAATCGTAATGTATGGCTTCTATCCCTCTGCCAAGCCTTATTAATGACAGGGAATATTTTACTCATATCTGTTATTGCCCTTATTGGCAAAACACTTGCGCCGTCATCAAGTTTTATCACATTACCAGTTGCACTGCAGTTTTTGGGACTGATGGCCGCGACAATTCCCGCGTCGCTAATTATGGGCAAGTTAGGGCGTCGCCTTGGTTTTAGCCTTGGTAATGTCATTGGCATTTTGGGTGCTAGTCTAGCGACGTATGCATTAAGTCAACAAAACTTCTACCTGTTCTGCATGTCTACGTTTTTGCTTGGTGTTGGTATAGGTTTCGGTACTCTATACAGGTTTGCTGCCATTGAAGTGTGTGAAGAGTCGGCAAGGCATAGGGCGATTTCGATATCTATGGCGGGTGGGGTGTTAGCGGCGATCCTTGGACCTAATTTGGCGGTGTACTCACAGCAGTGGTCAGGTGATGGCTTATACATTAGTGCATTTGCTGTGCTTGTCGTGCTTTATATAACCGCGTTGGTTGTGCTACAAACCATTCGTTTTCCACCTGCACACACGCAGGCGCTACACGCTAAGGCGGATAAGCTGAGACTGATTATTCGTCGACCTAATTTCATTCTGGCCGTTATCGCGGCAATGGTTGCGTACGCGGTGATGAACATTTTAATGACAGCAACTCCTTTAGCGATGATTGGTTGTGGCTTTGATTTTGATAAAGCGGCGGGAGTGATCGAATGGCACGTGTTGGGTATGTTTGCACCTGCGTTTGTCACGGGCCGTCTGATAGAGCGGTTTGGCGCTAAGAATATGATTTTGGCGGGTGGATTGCTATTTGTTGCTTGTATTGGAATTAATATACATGGAGTGTCTATCTGGCATTTTAGTCTTGCTTTAATCCTGTTAGGAATAGGGTGGAACTTTATGTTTATCGCAGCAACCGGGCTGTTTAGTCAAAGTTATGAAGCGAAAAACAGAAGCAAGGCTCAAGCGTTTAATGAATTCTTCGTGTTCAGTTGTGTCACCATCACCGCATTACTATCTGGTTGGCTTGAGTCTACCGTAGGTTGGCAGAATCTTAATTTGTATGCTCTTCCATTTGTGTTACTCGTTATCGCGATGTTTGCGTTAAAAACGAATAAAAAGCCAGAATCACAAACCGCTTAATTGAGGCTTAATATATAACCCGGCCGATCGTGTCGGGTTTGTTTATTAGCTCAAATCAACAATCTCTTCTTTATGTTTTTATCGATAATGTGAATTCCCACAATAAAAATGTCGATTTGATAAGACTTTTTATCTAACTTTTTGTAATAAAAATAAAAATCCTGTATATATCTTGCCGAAAATCAATAAAAACTAAAGAAGTTTCGTCTATGTCAGCCAATATTTCTCATAAAGCTCAAGAAACTCTCGTGAGGGAGTCTGAGGAACTCGTCTCAACAACGAACTTACAAGGTGTTATTACATATTGTAATGAAGCCTTTTGCCGCGTTGCTGAATACACTCACGAAGAACTTGTCGGTCAGAACCATAATATAGTTCGTCATAATGATATGCCTAAAGCCGCTTTCGGTGATATGTGGGCACGCCTTAAACAAGGTAAAGCCTGGCGTGGAATGGTTAAGAATGCCACTAAGTCTGGCGGTTACTATTGGGTTGATGCTTATGTCACCCCTATCTACGAAGACAACCATGTTGTTGGGTATCAATCAGTGCGCGTGAAACCAAAGCGAGAGTGGGTTGATATTGCGACAAAAGCCTACAAAAGCATGCGTGCTGCAGAGAAGTCTGGTCGAACTTGGTCGTTGAAAATCAATGAAACCATTCGCTATGCGATTCTACTTGGTGCACTAACCGCACCTGCAACCGCATATGCGTTGTCTGTTGAAGGGCCGTTGGCTTGGCTTGCAAGTGCGTTACCTGCAAGTGTTCTGGCTCTGTTATTCCGCCAAGAGTTAATTGATACACCTCAGCAACTTAAAAAGTTACAAAAGCAATATGACAGCGTAAGTCGCTTGATCTATTCCGGTAACACGGCATTTTCGATTGCCGATTTCCATATCAAAATGCTATCCGCAAGAATTCGAACCGTGTTAGGAAGAATGACTGACTCCGCATTGCCTTTGCAGCATTGCGCCGAAGAGCTTAGTCAAACAACGGCAGAAGTCTCAGCTGCATTAAATCAGCAAAATACCGATATTCATCGTGTGCGAGATGCTACCCAAGAGGTGGAGTTGTCGGCAAATTCGGTTTCTTCGAGTACCAATGATGCCCATATGTTGATTGATGATACATTGAAGTCATGCTTGATGGCGAAGGAGACCATTGATCAAACGCACACCAATCTAGCGCAATTAAGCCTTCAAGCTGAAAAAGCGACGGAAACGACGTATCAACTGAGTGATCAGGCGCAGAAGGTGAACCATTTGATGGAAGAGATTGGTGGAATCGCAGAGCAAACCAATTTACTGGCACTTAACGCGGCGATTGAAGCAGCAAGGGCAGGGGAGCAAGGTCGTGGTTTTGCTGTTGTAGCTGATGAGGTCCGCGCGCTTTCTGGGCGTACATCCAATGCAACTGAACAAATCCAAGCTTCTATCTCCACTATGTTGGCAACGATTCAAAGTTGGCAGAAAGATATTCTGGCAAACAAAGAGCAAACCGATGCCTGTTCTCAAGTAGCAGAACAAAGCGCGTTGCGTTTGTCTGAAGTTGAACAGATGATGCAAACCATGAGTGGGCTGATGGTTGATGTAGCAGAAGCGGCGAATAACCAGTTAAAGCTATCTAGTGATGTAAACCAGCACATTCATTCTATCGCTTCGACCGCAGAACAAAACTTGGCAGCAACACATTCAGTGGAACAAAACAGCCGGCAGTTAAAAGACCAAGTACAAGATTTCTATCAGCTCGCACTTCGATTTGAAGACAAATAGTCGTAACGAAAGTTGTAATGTTTATGTCCTGGCTGCGTTTACACGAATAGGAGCCAGATAAAAGAAAGCCCCGCCATTGCTGGTGGGGCTTTTCAGTTTTCACATTCGCAATAGAGAAAACTGACTATCTTTTTACTGCAATTACGCGAGTAGCTCTTTTGCTGTGTTCACTACGTTTTCAGTCGTGAAACCAAACATTTTGAATAGTTCGCCAGCTGGTGCAGATTCACCGAATGAAGTCATACCAATGATGCGACCGTCAAAGCCTACGTACTTGTACCAGAAGTCAGCAATACCTGCTTCAATTGCGATACGTGCTGTTACGTCTGATGGCAGTACAGCTTCACGGTAAGCGGCGTCTTGTTTGTCAAATGCATCTGTTGATGGCATTGAAACAACGCGTACTTTCTTACCTTCAGCAGTTAGCTGTGCTGCTGCTTCTACTGCTAGTTCAACTTCAGAACCTGTTGCGATAAGGATTAGCTCTGGCTTGCCTTCGCAATCTTTCAGAATGTAAGCACCTTTCGCGATGTCTGCTACTTGTTCTGCTGCGCGCTCTTGTTGCGCAAGGTTTTGACGAGAGAAGATCAGTGCTGTCGGTGCATCTTTACGTTCAATCGCTAGTTTCCAAGCTACAGCGGACTCAACTTGGTCACATGGACGCCATGTGCTCATGTTTGGTGTTAGGCGTAGCGATGCCATTTGCTCAACTGGTTGGTGAGTTGGACCATCTTCGCCAAGACCGATAGAGTCATGCGTGTACACTTGGATGTTCTGAATTTTCATCAGCGCAGCCATACGCATTGCGTTACGTGCGTACTCCATGAACATTAGGAATGTTGCGCCGTAAGGAACGAAACCACCGTGTAGCGCGATACCGTTCATGATCGCTGTCATACCGAATTCACGTACGCCGTAGTGGATGTAGTTACCAGAGAAGTCGCTTGCTTCTAGAGACTTAGAACCAGACCACATGGTTAGGTTAGAAGGTGCTAGGTCAGCAGAGCCACCCATGAACTCTGGTAGTAGAGCGCCAAATGCTTCTAGAGCATTTTGAGACGCTTTACGTGATGCGATGTTTGCTGGGTTAGCTTGAAGATCAGCAATGATTTGGCTTGCTTTTTCTTCCCACTGTGCAGGAAGCTCACCGTTTACGCGGCGTTTAAATTCAGCTGCCAGCTCAGGGTACGCTGCTTCATAAGCTGCAAATTTCTCGTTCCACGCTGCTTCCTTAGCTGCGCCTGTTTCTTTCGCTGACCATTCTGCGTAGACTTCTTGCGGAATTTCAAAAGGACCGTGCTCCCAACCTAGTTCTTTGCGTGTTGCTGCAATTTCTTCAGCGCCTAGTGGTGCACCGTGACAGTCGTGTGAACCAGATTTGTTTGGTGAACCAAAACCGATGATAGTCTTAGTACAGATTAGAGTAGGGCGAGGATCCGCTTTTGCAGCTTCAATCGCTGCGTTGATTGCTTCAGAATCATGGCCATCTACTGCTGGGATTACGTGCCAACCGTAAGCTTCGAAACGCTTAGGTGTGTCGTCAGAGAACCAACCTTCAACGTGACCGTCGATAGAGATGCCGTTGTCATCCCAGAATGCGATCAGCTTGCCTAGACCAAGAGTACCTGCAAGAGAACATGCCTCGTGCGAAATACCTTCCATCAGACAGCCGTCGCCCATGAACACGTAAGTGAAGTGGTCAACGATGTCGTGGCCTTCTTTGTTGAACTGTGCTGCTAGCGCTTTTTCAGCTAGAGCCATACCAACCGCGTTAGTGATGCCTTGACCTAGCGGACCCGTTGTGGTCTCGATTCCTGGCGCGTAACCGTACTCTGGGTGACCAGGAGTTTTAGAGTGAAGCTGACGGAAGTTTTTCAGATCGTCGATAGACAACTCGTAACCTGCAAGGTGCAGTAGAGAGTAAATCAGCATTGAGCCGTGGCCGTTAGACAGTACGAAACGGTCGCGGTCTGCCCACTCAGGGTTTGATGGGTTGTGGTTTAGATGAGAGCGCCAAAGAACTTCAGCGATGTCAGCCATACCCATAGGTGCACCTGGGTGACCAGAGTTAGCTTGTTGAACACCATCCATGCTTAGCGCACGGATTGCATTTGCTAGATGTTTACGATCCATAGTGATTACTTCTCGATATTTGATTTAAATAGAGGGAACTCGCCGAAACAAGTTCAAATAGAATTTTTTGAAAATAGTGTTGATGGTAAAAGCGAGTAGACGGGCTACTCGCTTTTGGTAAGCAATTAAAGCTTAGCTTCGATCATCGCTTCTAGTTTGCCTTGGTCAACGGCGAAGTTGCGGATACCTTCAGCCAGCTTCTCAACAGCCATTGGGTCTTGGTTATGTTCCCATAGGAACTCAGCGTGAGTCATTGGTGCTGGACGCTCAGCTGCGCCTTTAGAATCAACTAGTTTCTCAACTACTTCACCTTCAGCTGCTTCTAGTTCTGCAAGTAGAGCAGGAGCGATAGTTAGACGGTCACAACCAGCTAGTTCTAAGATCTCACCGATGTTACGGAAGCTTGCGCCCATAACTACAGTTTTGTAGCCGTATTCTTTGTAGTAGTTGTAGATCTTAGTTACAGATAGTACGCCTGGATCTTCTTGAGCTTCGAAGTCACGGCCTTCTTTCGCTTTGTACCAGTCCATGATACGACCAACGAATGGCGAGATTAGGAATACACCCGCTTCTGCACAAGCACGTGCTTGAGCGAACGAGAATAGAAGCGTTAGGTTACAGTTGATGCCTTCTTTTTCTAGGATCTCAGCTGCGCGAATGCCTTCCCAAGTTGAAGCCAGTTTGATAAGGATACGGTCGTTAGTGATGCCAGCATCGTTGTACATTTTCACTAGTTGACGAGCTTTCGCTACGCTGCCTTCCATATCGTAAGATAGACGAGCGTCTACTTCTGTAGAGATACGACCTGGGATAGTTTTTAGGATTTCTTTACCGATGTTTACTGCAAGCATGTCACAAGTATCTTGAACTTGTTGAGCTTTGTCGTTGCTCTGTGCTTTAGCGTATTCGATTGAAGCATCGATTAGAGGTGCGTACTCTGCGATTTGAGCGGCTTTAAGGATAAGAGAAGGGTTAGTTGTTGCGTCTTCTGGCTGATACTTTTTAATTGCATCAATTTCGCCAGTGTCTGCTACTACAGTCGTTAGTTTACGAAGTTGCTCTAACTTGTTGCTCATAATCGATCATCCTATTTAAATGGGCTTAAGCGTGATTTTTGTTATCACAGCTTGTGCATTTGCAAGCGAGTTAGCTAACCGTCTCATCGCATTTAATGAGACATCTGCTCAGCCAACTACGGAAAATTTCGTTACCGAACAAATGCTATGAACATTTGATCGATAGCTGAGTAAATGATGTGTCCATATTTATCCTATCTATGCTGAAAGTCAATCGCTGAAATGGACTTATAGTGAACTTCATCAACGTTTTTTTACTGTGTGTTTAGTGGTTAACCCAAATAAACGTTTGCCCTTATTGTTCAAAGCTTGAGCGTTGTCCAAGAGGGTAAAAAATTGTAGTGAGAAAATGTTATTGCGATGAGCAAATGTAGCGTTTAAATTGATAAAGAACATATGCTAAGTCAATGAGCATATGTTCACTTATTGCATACAATATCGATCCTCTTAAAGGGCGAGAGAAACCATGAGCAGTTCTAATCAAGATATTTCCATTGAAAACACGGATTTGTTGACAGAGATTTCCGTCGCGTATTATCAAGACGGTGCGACTCAGGAAGAGATATCGAGAAAATTTGCCATATCACGCGCAAAGGTCGGGCGAATGCTCAAGCAGGCGCGTGATGAAGGCATTGTTGAAATTACCGTTAAATACCATCCGGTGTTCAGCGCCAAGATTGAACAACGTTTGATCGAGCGATTCGGCGTTAAGCGCGCGCTTGTTGCTCTTGATCAACCGAATGAAGAAGCGCAACGACTACAGGTATCGGGATTGGTGTCCAATTATCTCACTAGCACGCTCAAAAACGGCATGGTGGTGACGGTCGGACAAGGGCGCAACGTGTCGTCTGTCGCTCACCATATTGGTGTTATTACGCCGCGTGATTGTAAATTTGTGTGTGGCATTGGTGGTATTCATCCGCGTGGCGGTATGTATAACGCCGACCATATTTGTCGTCAGTTGGCGAAGAAATATGGGGGGACCTCTGAAACACTTTATGCGCCGGCTTACGCAGAAAACAGAGAACAGAAGTTGGCCTTTATGCAAAATGCAACCGTGAAACAAACGCTCGACCTAGCACGTAAAGCCGATGTCGCTTTGGTTGGTATTGGTGACATGAGCGAAAACAGTTACATGGTCGACTTAGGTTGGTTTACGCCTGATGAAGTGGTTCAGTCGAGACTTCAACAAGGTGTGGTAGGGGATTTTGCAGGTTATGACTTCTTTGATATTCACGGTAATGTAGCGAACACGGTAATGAGTGACCGAGTAATTGGACTTGGTATTGAAGAGTTTCGGCCGATCTCGGAAGTCATTGCGATCGCAGCTGAGAACAGCAAGCCACTCGCTCTACTCGGAGCATTAAGAACTGGAGCGATAGACGTGATCGCCACGAGCGTTAGCAACGCATTAACCGTGCTCAACTTAGATGAGCAAATGCATGGCAACGCGACATCTGAACGCTAACGGAAATAGTCGGCTTTTGATGTAGTCAGGCTATGAGGGGTGACAAATCACTCATAGCCAGTTTCTATTTCGAAATGACAAGTTTGGTTTAGAAGCTGCGTTTAGTATATTGGAACACATCATCTTTAGATAAACGTAAGATACTTTGTTAAACAGACACTTGTCTTAACGCTCGATAGGTAGAGAGTGGTCTGCACCCCATTCGGTCCAAGAACCGTCGTACACCGACAGATTGTCCAGACCAATTTGATACGCCGCGAGTAATAAAATGCATGCGGTCACACCGGAGCCGCAACTAAAAATAATTGAAGTGTCACTATCTATCGTTAGTGCGCTAAATATCTGTTGCAACTCTGAATTTGGTTTAATGTGACCGTTGGTTAAGAGTTCTTGAAACGGTAAGCAAACCGAATTTGGAATGTGCCCACTACGTAGACCTTCTCGTGGCTCAGGCACTTCACCAAGGAAGCGTGCTTTGGCTCTGGCATCGATGATATTTGCACTTTTATTGGTGGAATGAGCAAGAACATCTTGTGCACTCAAAAAGGCATTTTGATTGAGCTTACCCGCAAAGTTACCTTTTTCGCTTGGTTGCGATAGGGCACTTTCGACAGGAAATCCGGCTTCAATCCAAGCAGGAAGACCGCCGTTTAAGACTCGAACATTATCATGTCCCATAGCTTTGAACATCCACCAAGCTCTTGGCGCGGCTAAAGTGCCAGAGTTGTCGTAAACCACAATCAAATCTTCGTTGTTCAAACCGAGTTGTTTCGCACTTTGGTTGAAGCCTTCTTCTGTTGGCATCATATGCGGCAGAGAAGAACCGGGTAAGCAAAAGTCATTGTCGTAATCAAAGCGTAAAGTATTTGGAATCCACTTATCTTGAATCTTTTTGCCTTCAGAAGGGATTTGAAACGCAATACTAGCGTCGAGGAGCTTGACGTTAGGTTGGCCGAGAAGGCTATTGAGTTCATCAGTACTAATCAGTGCTTGCATTGTCTTTAGTTTGTTAGGTGGATAATCTTACTGTTTTACAACAAAAAAATCGCATGTTCAAAAGAACGATGCGATTTTTAAGCTTGAGATTGAAGATTTATGATGAAGGGGCGCTTTCGCTATGCCTTCAATCTATCTAGTTACATGGTCCAAGTGTTGTCTCCAGAAGTAATCACTTTCTGAATTGGGTCACTACCGTCATAGAACCAAATTTCAACAAGTAGGCTACCTTGGCTATCAGAAACATTAAAGTCGACATTTGCTGTACCATTGTTGAGTGGAACCGATGCGACTTTGCTTGGGTATTTTGCATCGTAGTTACCTGAACTGTTCTCGACAAACTCTTTGTACACGCTTAGGTGTGCTCGTTGTGAAGAGAAACCACTGATGTCTACATTGAGCGTACCTTCCGTCACTGGGTTGTAGCTAAAGCCATCTGGTACTACTAGATCATGCATGGTTGCATCTTCCACTGTTACCGTTGTCTCTTCTTCAGTAGTTTCTTCCTGCTGGGTAGTATCTTCCTCTGGCACCGTGGTTTGGGTTGGTGGAGGTGGTGTACTGTTACCACCACCGCCGCCTCCGCCACAAGCCATTAGTGCTAATCCCATGATGATTGTGATAAGTGCTTTCATAATGTTATCTCCCTATGGAATGTAGCATTTGTTAGGTGTTGGAGAGGTGTGCCAATCTGTGCTTAGTTCGCCACCAGACTCAGCCCAAGTTTGGAATTGAGGGTATGCATCGACCATGTCTACACGCTCTAGCGGCCAATCCCAATCCTCTACTATCAACAGTGCCCAAGGTAAGTTGTTTGCTGTTTTGAAGTACACACCTTGCGCAGGGTCACTTGCATCGACGCCGACACCGAAGAGGTTTTGGTCATCAAACTGTTCTGTTGGTGCTTGGTCTGCTAAGTGAACTTCCCACTTACGCCCTGGTTGGAAAGTAATACCATCGCCATGGTAAGTGCCCGGTGTTGCAAAGATGAACGGGTCGTATGGCATGGCTTGAATTGCTGAACGGTCAGAGCCTTCAGTGAAGTACACATTCAAGGTAAAGGTGAGTGAAACGTTATCATCACAGCCAGACTCGGTACGGAAGTAGCTACAGCTGCTCGCCGCGTGTGTGCTTAAGTCTTCACTGATGATGAAAATGGCTTCATCAGAAATACTTTCCAAGCCATTAGATGCTTGTTCTACACCATTGAAGGATAGCGTCGTTAATCCATTTTCAATCGAGCTTCTCAAAACACCCGGTAGTCGGATTGCGAAGCCATTTTTGTAACTTGCGCCGTAAGCCGCTAGGTCACCAGTAATTTGAATATTCTCAACATGACCAGCAAGACTGGTTTCAGTGATGCGGAATTTCACGACCACATCGTTCATATCGTAGTCTGCGGTGTATGGCCAGTTATCTTCGTAAGCGACGGTGGCGTAATCTTCTGCACTCGGGAAATATTCCACTGAGTAGCCATTACCAGTAATGGTAATTGGGTAATCTTCCACCTCACCAGATGTCGAACCACCATCGTAGTTTAATCCGGTTTGTTGGCTAAAGCGGAATCGGCTCCAGCTAGACCCTTGCGTTGCAGCGGTTGAAACGACAAACGGTAGGGGATTATTACCCGCAGACAGTAGTTGGTCAGTAAAGACTTGTTCGCCTTCATCATTAAAGTCACCATCGCGGTTCCAGTCAAACCATGCTGATAGGTAACCAGAAGTAGAAGCAGTCACATTCACAATTGAGCTTAAGCCTGGGTCAAGTGCGGATACAAAACCAACACCATCTTCATCGGCTGTGCCCACAGAGTTGTCGTTTGCTTGACCGTCGGCATCACCATCAGGAGCGACTGAACCAAGCCAAGTTACACCGTCGACTTCGTGGCGAGGACCGTTTGACGCAAGTGTTGTGTGGTAGCTGTCTGGAGCATCACCGAAATCAATTGGCTCGTCTTCGTTAATCACCGGAGCATTTGCACAACGTGCGCCATCATTTTGGCTTGAGCTTGGACCGTTGGATACAAACTCAACCGCAGGAACGATACCTGCTGCGATATTGGCTGCGTTACCTTCCGAAAGGTCAACGCGATAGATTTTGCCATCTTGGTTACGTGACACGTAGTAGTTGCCGTTTACATCGAAGTAGCCAGCACCAAATGTGCCTTTCTCACCTGTGTCACCTATCGCAGTTGCGCTACCATTTGATGGGTTGAACTGATATAGCACACCAGAGTTGTTGTCGATGCCGTAAAGGGAGCCATCACCTGGATGAAATGCAAAGTCGGTTAGGTTCACAGTCGTTGTTGAGCTGATTTTCACGATGCTCAATGTCGCATTTGGATCAGAATCGAGCGGAGAAAGGTCAATGGAGAAAAGTCCTTTGCCTTTGCGGTACAAGTAGTAGACGTGGTTGTAAACGTCACCTACGTAAAACGTGTGGTCGGTAGGAAGACCCGAAACATCAAGTGTCTCTGCTTGGAAGTCTTGACCAAGACGAACAATCTTTTTGTTTGTGGTGTCGTAGCCGTAGATATAACGGTCAGTGAAGTTAAAGCCTACACCGTTGATGCCCGAAGCCAAACCTGTGTCGTCCTCTAAAAGAGTCGTAGAGCCTGTAACCAAATTGACGCCATAGATTTGAACCGGGGTTGATTGGAACAGGTATGCTTGGCTTGGGCACGTATCAAATGGCGCCGCTTGTGCGTAAGCGCTCGCTATTAGAGACCCAAGTAGTAGTGATGTCCTTTTCATAATTCGCCCTCTCATTGGTTCGTGATATATGCAATGAAAGGAATGTGCCAACTTTTAAGTTGTTGAATTTTATAGAGCTAAGATTTGTAAGAAGAAGGGTTGTAAATCTGATTGTCAAAATGAGAAAAAGCCCAACATCGAGTTGGGCTTTTTGGGAATGATTAGAGGTATAGAACTAACTACAAACCGGACAGGAGGGCATTTTCATCAGATTCATTTCTCGCCAAGACATGCTGAGCGCATCCAAAATCAGAATTTTTCCTTTCTTTGGTTGGCCGTAATCAGCAATCACTTTAATCGCTTCCATCGCTTGCACTGCGCCAACAATACCCACAACAGGCGCCATTACTCCAGCTTCGACACAACTTAGCGCATCGCTGCCGAAGAGAGCACTTAAGCACTGGTAACATGGTTGCGCTGGGTCGTCGTAAGTAAACACACTCACTTGGCCTTCCATGCGAATGGCCGCGCCTGAAATCAGCGGTGTTTTGGTCGCAAAACATAGGCGGTTAAGTTGATTGCGCGTATCGACGTTATCTGATGCATCGACAACAATAGTGTGCTGTTCGATCAAGCTTTTTAGCTCTGTATCATCAAGACGCTTTGCGATGGTATCTACAATGATGTGCGGGTTAAGTTCGCGTAGCGCATTGGCCGCCGAGTCTACCTTCTTACGACCAATATCCGCATCGTGGTGCAGCACTTGGCGCTGAAGGTTAGACAACTCGACGATATCATCATCAATCAGCGTGATTTTACCGACACCAGCAGTCGCCAAATATTGGCTTGATGCGCAGCCTAAACCGCCAGCACCAAGCATCAATACCGATGCTTGTTTGAGTGCTTCTTGTCCTTCAAAGTCAAACTGACGAAGAATGATTTGGCGGTTGTAACGCAACATTTCCTGATCGGAAAGAATATCCACAACGTCTTCCTAGTAAAGGGTTGAGTTGAATAGTTGAATCTGAACCGTTTCGCCCACTTCAACTCGGCCGCGTTCACGTTCCAATACAACAAAACAGTTCGCTAGGCTCATTGAGCGGAATGCACCAGAGCTTTGGTTACCGGTTGTTTCAACGACAAACTTGCCATCTTCCAATGTATAGATACCACGTTGGTAATCGGTACGACCTGGCGCTTTCTTAAAGGCGGTTTTGGTTGTTGCTGGAATAGATTCGGGTGCTTTCCATTCTGTATGGCCTGCAAGTTTTGCCAGCATTGGTTGAACAAGCACGTACATAGTAAGAACTGCAGAAACAGGGTTACCCGGCAGCCCACAGAACCAAGCTGTACTTAGCTTACCAAATGCGAAAGGTTTACCCGGCTTGATTGCTAACTTCCAGAAACCGATTTCACCAAGCTCTTCAAGAATGTCTTTGGTGTAATCCGCTTCGCCCACACTAACACCGCCTGAGGTCACAACCACATCTGCCAATGTTTGCGCTTGTTCAAAGGTTGCTTTCAGAGTCTCTGGGCAATCTGGAATGATGCCAAGATCAACGGCTTCACAACCGAAGTTCTCGATAAGTGGTTTAATACCGTAACGGTTGCTGTCGTAGATCTGACCTTCGTCTAGCGGTTCGCCCAGTGGTTTAAGTTCATCACCAGTAGAGAAGAAAGCAACTTTTGGCTTACGTACTACTGTCACATGGCTAACACCAAGCGACGCAATCATCGGAATATCGCGAGGTGTCAAACGTGCACCTTTTGCCAGTACGATGTCGCCTTGTTTGATGTCGTCACCTGTTGGGCGGATGTTGTTTTGTGGCTTCACGTCGGTTTGGTTGAACTGAATGCCAGCATCTGTTACTTCAGTGTTTTCTTGCATGATAACGGCATCACAACCCTGTGGGATTTTTGCGCCAGTCATGATGCGAACACAGGTACCTTGAGGCCATTCACCTTCAAAAGGTTGTCCTGCAAATGATTTACCTGCCAGAGGCAATACAGAAGATGACTCAAGATCTTGAATGCGAATAGCGTAGCCATCCATTGCTGAGTTGTCGAATGGCGGTACGTGGATAGGAGACAAGATATCTTCTGCCAGTACAAAACCGAGTGCTTCAGCAAGTGGAAGGGAAAGCGTTGTTTGGATAGGTTTGATTCGCGATAACATTTTGTCCATCGCTTCTTCAATTGGCATCAAGCCAGGTGCGTCGCAGCAGCCCATTGAGAAAATCCTGTGTTCTTTTGTTTTGTGGCAACTTTACCATAAAAGGGGACTGAGTAAGAATGTCCACCTATAAAATATGGGTGTAATTATTCAAAAATCCGAGTATCCTTGTCAGCCATCCAAAAGGGGTAAAAAACCTGCGGAGCTCAAGAAAATCAGCTCAGTACCTTCATCTGATGTGACTTGGTGTAAAGACACGAACTGAGCAACTCAAAGCGAAAAGTATGAATGCAATTTTGATTGGGTTTGTACGAAGGCTGAAGTAAAACAAAAGAGGAAGTGGAATGTCAGGTCTTAGCGAGTCAGCGAAGTTAGTAAAAGAAGCGCTAGAGCAACGCGGTTTGGAAACGCCAATGCGTCCAAACAACGTAAGTCGTGAAGAGAAGAAAGAGAAGATCGAACACCACATGCGTGAGATCTTAGGTCTACTTCAACTTGACCTCACTGACGATAGCCTAGAAGAAACCCCTCACCGCATTGCTAAGATGTACGTTGACGAAATCTTCTCTGGTCTGGATTACTCCAACTTTCCTAAAATCACGGTGATTGAGAACAAGATGAACGTGAGCGAGATGGTTCGCGTGAAGGACATCACAGTGACCAGTACTTGTGAACACCACCTTGTGACCATCGATGGCAAGGCTGCTGTGGCTTACATTCCACGTGGCAAGATCATTGGCCTGTCAAAGATCAACCGTATCGTTCGCTTCTTTGCCCAGCGTCCACAAGTTCAAGAGCGTATGACTCAGCAAATTCTTGTTGCACTTCAAACGTTGCTTGAGTCCGATGATGTGGCAGTGACGATTGACGCAACACACTACTGCGTGAAATCTCGCGGTGTGATGGATGCAACCAGCGAAACCACGACAACAGCATTGGGCGGTATCTTCAAAAGCAACCCAGCAACGCGTGCCGAGTTTCTGCATGGTTTACGTTAGGTAACCAAGCACTATTCTAAGAGGATGGCAAACGCCATCCTTTTTTATGCTTGTTTAGAAAATGACTTCATGATTTCTGGCCAATACATTTTGACGTAACCTGCCGATACCCAAACAACCAATACAGTCGCGATACTGAGCTCTAGAAAACCAAAGTCGTGCAGCCAGTGCCAGTGAGGGTGCGATTCGGCAAAAAAAGAGGTTAAGCGATGCATTGCGATAGCGCTGATCACGGAAGGAAAGGTTACTGCCGCGATAGAAGGTTGAAACTTCAAGCGAAGTAAGCGGAAGTAACATAAGTAGATCAATAACGTCATAGTGATGGCGATCCCTGCCAATGCGCCTGTCAGTATCGGATCAGGTAAGGGAAAGTTCACCAAGTATGCTGCTAATGACAAGTTTACCGGCGCGGCCATAATCGCGAGGGTTGGTCTTGCTCGCCTTGGTAGAGAGCCGAAAAACACTAAACGATACAACACGAGTGGCAGCATGAAGAAATAAATGCCGATGCACATCATCGCTAACGTTTCGGAGAATAAGTTGTGACCTAGTTGAGAACCGGCTAGTGAACTACTGATTAGCCCCACCGGATAAAGAAACCAACTCGGTACGATATTGGACATTTTGAAGTTCATTAGCTGAAAGCTAAAAAACAGCACCATCATAGTAAAATGCAGCAAAAGCGCCATAAACCAAAGTGGATAAGCGATGATAGGTGCTACAGCGGCAAGATAATCTGCAAGGATCAGTAACGCCATACTCATTGGTGCCATTAAACTACCACTCAGTGGGTGACGAATGTCGACCATGAATAATCGTGGATTCGCGGCATATTTTATGAGTACAGGGGCGAGTAAAAGTGCGCCGAGTGACGCTAAAAATGGGCGTATCGGTTCACCAATCTCAGGAACATAGAGTGCCCAAGCTTGCCCTAAACCTATCATACCTAGTGCCAACGCGGCTTGAGACGGCGGGACACTATAAAACTGCACAAGTCTTCTCCAGTTCAAATCTACTCCATTTGATTTTTGCCTGAATGAAACAAAACATGACGATTTGGATGAAATGCTCTATTTAGGTAGCGAATACTAACAAGTATGGAGAGGGGTTTCTCATGAAAGGTGGTGAGCAAATATCAGAGAATGATAATTTTGTGAGTTTGGTATCGAATATTTGGGAAAAGATGCAAAAATGCAGAGTTTATCGCTCCAAACCCTTCGATAGTCTGGAGCGAAGTGATAACAAAGAGAATGTTATGTTGATTGATTCTCCGGTAGATCCTGTTGGCGTAACTTTTCGTTTTTGATTGTGCGATGCAGCAGCTGGCTGTAAATAGGTTGTCCACCCAACAATTGAGCAATAATCACAGCGCCCAAACAAGTAATGATCAATGGCAGGATTAAGTAGTAGTTATTCGTCATTTCAATCACTAACAGAATACCAGTAATCGGTGCACGTACCGTTGCAGCAAACAGGGCCCCCATGCCCGCAATCGCAAATACACCAGGCTCGATATCAAGCGCAGGGAGCAAGACATCAGCACTTGATCCGAACGCATAGCCAAATAAGGTTCCCAGAGCAAGCATAGGTGCAAAGATGCCTCCCGGCGCACCAGAACCAAAACAGAGCAGGGTTGTAATTACACGACCAAAGAAAAGCAAAACTAAAATGGATACCGAGTAGTTACCGTTAGTAATGTCAGGAATAAGGCCGATACCACCACCAGTTAGTTGGGGTACGTACAAAAGAAGCAAACCAAACACGCCTCCCAGTAACGAACCCACAATCAAGTAGCGCTTACGATCGTTTTTGTGAATTGCGACAAAACGGTCTTGTGCCACGGTAATCAGTTTATTGAAGATCACGCCAAACACGCCAAACAATGCGCCAAGCAATAAAAACAGCCATAGGGTTTGAAGCTCTGGCGACTGGTATTGCGGCATAGTGATAACGGCGTCTTGCCCGTTGATGGCGCGAAACACTATGTTCGCCATAATGGCAGAAATGATCACTGCGCGAATTGAGATCAAAGAGTAGCGAAACTGAGGTCGCATTTCCTCCACAACGAACATAATGCCTGCGAGTGGGGCATTAAAAGCCGCAGCCAAACCGCCAGCAGCACCAGAAGCGAGCAGGGAGTGGCGGGTATCGTCATCCTTTACGCGGAATATATCGGTCACCATTCGACCAACAGCGCCCCCCATTTGAACGGTTGGGCCTTCACGACCCAGCACCATACCTGAGCCAAGTGCGCCCATGCCGCCGAAGAATTTTACTGGTAGAACTCGCCACCAGCGCACTGGACGAATATTATCCATTGCCCCTTCGATTTCAGGAATACCAGAACCTGCCGCTTCTGGCGCAAAGCGGTGCACAAGAAAATAGCCAATAAAAGCTAAAAGTGCGCTAATGAGAACCGCTGCCAGCCACAACGGTAGAACATTACCAATTTCGCTTCTTAACCATTCTGTTCGTGTTTCAGAAACGAAATGAACGGCAAGCTCGAAATACGTACCGACAAAACCAGCCAACGTACCCACAATGGCGGCCATAATGAGAACAGAAAATGGTGTTGACCCTCGAGAGACAAACTGGTTAATCGCATCTTTCGGTACGTGCGCCAACACAGATTTCACAATTCTCTCGCGTTTGGTCATTAAAAAGCTCTCCTGTTGCTGGGGGAAGGGACGAAAGAAAGTATACGCTTCGCAGAGTCTAGACCTAATCAATAAAGATGCAATTTAGCTTTTCACTATTGAGTGTTCGAAGTGTCGCGATATTATTCATTCACTCAGATTGTTCTATTGCTCTCATAATTTAGGATAAAAAACTTGTTTTTTGAGAAAAATGAACCATGCTTTAATTGTAAAGCAACATGACTGCTTCAGAAGGAGGGATGTGAGGTTTTACACACAATTTGGATGGATTCAAACCCTACGGTAAGTCCTCGTTTTATGTTCGGGATGCATCAATAGACATCGCCGATTCGCACACTCACGATTGAGTAACGAGGTAGAGGCGCACGAACATGTGCGCCTTCTTAATTTCTGCGTTATAACTTTCATCACCATAACTTTCATCGCCACCTGCCACTATTTTTCTCTTGAACATTTTCTTGCAGTTAGTAATGTCTTGGTTCGATGTCAACCAACTAGAGCAGTGCATGCGCTTTTATCTTCGACTCTTACTTTCTTTATGTTGTTGTTCGGTAACGTTTCCGGCACTTTCAACGCCGAGCTGGTGGCAAGACACGTTGTCAGCAATGCCATATTCCAATTTAAAAGAACGTATAGAAAAAAGTGGAAGCTGGTATGGTTGCGAAGTGCAGTTGCGAGACAACTCAACGTTTATCAGCGCATTTTGTTTGGATGATTTTTCGTACTACCAGCAGCACTTGTATGGTGAAGTGATTTTGAGAAGAGAAAGTGCTCAGTTCTCGTTTCTCACTGAATACGAGTGGCAGCGTCTGAATGACTTACTTCTCAACTTAAGAAAGGATGGGTTAGTTTTACGCAGAGTTACTATCGGACAAGAACACTATGATGTCGTTGAAGCTCTGGAAAAGAAATCTTCCGAACTTGTCGATAAAGAAGTTGTTTTGTTGATGAACCGCTATCCACAAGAAACGATTCGAAGTTTGCTTTGGGTAAAACCGGACGAGTTTCTGACGCCATCACCGTCCTTAAATGTGCAATTGCGCAGTGATGGCGAAATTATCGAGGTCAAAGTGACTCGTTTTTAGATTCTTTATGGAGAGATAGGAAGGTCGCCATTGCAGACTCATCCAAAAAACCATCCGATTTTTTGTGAGCGCGCAGGTATTGATAGCCTGCAATTAGCTTGCGGTGTATCTCTTCTGCATCGTCTGACAACGGCTGATTCATAACGTGTTGAAAGGCAAGTTTGTACGCATCCATATCCACGACTTCAGCACGGCGATATAAATAACCACATCCCGTTGCTAACCATTCGAGAGAGCAATTGGCGCGCATTGCAATTTGATTTGCTTTGGTTAGGCTAGGTTCACTGCCTTTAAGGTATTTGCGTATTAAAGCTTCAGACACATCGACGCGTCGAGCGAACCCGCTGATGCTTTCTTCTCCGATCAGGGTGGCTAGGCGTTGGGCAAAAGACATATTTCGTACTCCAGTTCGAATTGCGAAAGTTTACCCGTTGAGCCGGTACGAAAACAAGACTACGATGAATGCAGATCAATTGAAGGAGAAAACCCATGGTTGCAAAAGTAGTAACTGCACCAAAAGGCCCAGAGTTCTCAGAGCTGGTTCAAGGATATTGGCGTGCAGTTGAGTGGGGAATGACGGCTCAAGAGCGTTTGTCATTTCTTAAGCAACACATTGAGTTAGGCATTACGACAGTCGATCACGCCGACATCTACGGTAATTACGAGTGTGAGGCGTTGTTTGGTGAAGCGTTAGCTTTAGACAAGAGTGTTCGTGAGCAAATTCAGATCGTGACGAAATGCGACATCAATTTGTGTGGCGATAAAACGCCAGAGCGTAAGATCAATCACTACGACACGAGCTCAGCACATATCTACCAATCGGTGAATAACTCGTTAGAACGTTTGAATGTGGATGAAATCGACGTACTTTTAATTCATCGTCCTGACGTATTAATGGATGCAGACGAGGTTGCAGAAGCATTTTCTGAGCTTCATAAAGTCGGCAAAGTGAAGCACTTTGGCGTGTCTAACTTCACTCCACGCCAGTTTGAACTGCTGCAATCTCGCTTAGGTAAGCCGTTGGCTACTAACCAAGTGGAAATCAACCCACTTAACTTTGAGGTTGCACACGATGGAACGCTTGAGCAAATGCAAATGTTGCGCACGCGACCAATGGCTTGGTCTTGCCTCGGTGGTGGTTCAATTTTTAGTGGTGACAGTGAGCAAGCTGTTCGTGTCCGTAACGAATTAGAAGCAATTCGTGAAGAAGTGGGCGCAGCGAGTATTGATCAAGTAATTTATGCCTGGGTACGTCGTTTGCCATCTAACCCTATTCCAATCATTGGCTCTGGTAAAATCGAGCGTGTGCAAACTGCAGTTAATGCATTGAACATCGAACTTACTCGAGAGCAATGGTATCGCGTATGGGTGGCTTCTAAAGGCCATGGTGTGCCATAGAATTGATATCTTATCGATGAAATTATTATTAAAGGCATCCTCTAGCAGGGTGCCTTTTTAGTTTTAGCGCGTTACTGTTTACCCATTATGGAAATGGAAAGAATGAAATTCGAGCAAAAATGGGCTTTGGATGTTAGCTGCAACTTTTTGCTTACTTTTGGTGGAGGAGTTTTACCCATGTTTGTTTTATGTCACTAAACAGCGAATGTGATGCTTGCTTTTTAGTCATTTTGTTCACTCATTCATTCATATTGCGTATGCTTATTGAATAATAAAGAAATAAAAAACTCGTCAGTTTTCTCGTATTACATGCTGTAACAATCTGTTAGACTCCGGCGCAGATTGTGGAATATAAAAAGGTGATTGAATGTCTTTTCCCGTACTCATCTGTGATGATTCAGCGTTAGCACGCAAACAGATGGCGAGATCACTACCAGCCACATTGAATGCCGATATTACGTTTGCTATCCACGGAAAAAACGCGCTAGAAGAACTCGAAAAAAACGAGTTTAAATTGATGTTTCTTGATTTGACCATGCCAGAAATGGATGGCTTTGAAACACTAGAGCACATGCAACGGTTGGGGGATAAAACTCCGGTGGTTGTGGTGTCGGGGGATATCCAACCTAAAGCGAAAGAGCGCGTGTTCGCACTGGGTGCAAAAGCGTTTATTCAAAAACCGATCGCCAAAGATGAACTCAAGAAGGCGCTTAAAGAGTTGGTCGAGCCAGAACCTCGTCCTCAAATTATCACGCCTGTCTCTATTGAGTTACCGATTTTACGTCGTCGCGATATTTACATGGAAGTGGCTAACGTTTCAATTGGTCGAGCAGCCGATGCGTTGGCGCGTCACTTTGATGTGTTTGTGCAACTACCTCTGCCGAACGTCAATATCTTTGAAGTGAGCGAACTTCACATGGCCCTACGCGACTTGGCGTCGCATGACAACGTATCGGGTGTTTGTCAGGGATTTTGTGGCGAAGGTATTGCTGGCGAAGCGCTAGTGATTTTGAGTGATTCAAGCGTATCTGATCTCAAAAAGTTGATGAAAGTACCAGCAGACAGCGAAGAGCTAGAAGAGCTTGAGCTGCTAATGGATATTTCTAATATTTTGGTGGGGTCGTTCTTAAATGGTTTAGGCGAGCAGTCTGAAGTCCGATTCTTCCAAAGTCCACCAGTACTCCTTGGTCAGCATATCTCAATTGACTCGATCATTGAATCTACAACTGGAGCATTCAGCCGCACGATGACATTCGAAGTGAGCTACAACATTGAAGGAACGTCGATTCGTTGTGACTTGTTGTTTATGTTTGTGGATGAATCCTTGCCGCTGCTTGATAACAAACTGTCTTATCTAATGGAGGAGTTCTAATGTTGAATATGCCAGCAGAGTTTGAACAATTCCATTGGATGGTGGATATGGTACAAAACGTCGACATGGGCTTAGTGGTCATTGATCGAGATTACAATGTACAGGTCTGGAATGGGTTTATGACTCATCACAGTGGTTTGCAGTCTCATGATGCGATTGGTCGTTCTATATTTGATATCTTCCCTGAAATCCCACAGGAGTGGTTTAAATTAAAAACAAAACCAGTGTATGACCTAGGCTGTCGCAGCTTCATCACATGGCGACAACGACCTTACTTATTCTGCTGTCGTAATGTTCGACCAGTTACGCAGCAAGCGGAGTTTATGTACCAGAATGTTACGTTGAACCCAATGCGCACACCGACTGGAAAAATCAACTCGTTGTTTTTGTCTATACAAGACGCGACGGCTGAAGCTCTGATGTCTCAGAATCAATAGCGATAAAAAACTTTCTCAAAAGCCAAGGTCCGCCTTGGCTTTTTTGTATACTTATAATTGTGTTTCCCAATGCGTAGAACGTGAATATGGACTTTAATCTCGCCCTAAAACTCTACACCGCAGAGCAAGTAAAAAACGGTGAAACGCTGGCTGCGCAAATGGCTGGTGTTTCTATGTATAGCTTAATGCAACGCGCTGGTATGGCCGTGTATGAGCGCTTTTTACATTTGTATCCTAAATCAAAAAATATCCTAGTGATTTGCGGTAAAGGGAATAACGGTGGCGATGGTTACGTATTTGCATCTCTTGCGAAACAAGCTCAACTCAATGTACATGTTTTCCAAATTGGTGATGTATCTGCGCTAAAAGGTGATGCTTTGCGCGCATACCAAGATTGGCAGTCAATCGACGGTGTTAACAATGATTGGGATGAATGGAATACCGCATTGCTAGAAGCAGATGTGATCATTGATGCCATGTTAGGTACTGGTTTAAGCGGTGAGGTTCGTTCGGAGTATCGTCGCTATATTGACCAAATTAATCAAATTCATGCCCCTGTGATTGCAGTCGACATTCCTTCTGGTCTGTGTGCTAATACAGGTGCAGTTTTAGGTGATGCTATTCGTGCCGAGCATACTGTAACCTTCATTGGGGTTAAGCAAGGCTTATGCACTGGACAAGCGAGAGATCGCGTTGGCGAGCTCTACTTTTGTGGTTTAGGCGTCAATACTAAGTTTGATACTATCGAAGTAGAAAGTGCATTAGGTATTGATCATCAGGTTGTTTCAAGATTAATGCCCAAGCCAAATCCAACGGTCCATAAAGGTGACAACGGGAAGTTGCTTTGTGTTGGTGGCAACCAAGGGATGTCTGGAGCGATTCGTTTATGTTCCTCCGCTGCGATTAGAGCCGGAGCGGGTTTAACTGCCGCAATTACTCACACGAGTAGCCTTATTCCACTGCAGGTTGGTTGCCCAGAAGTAATGAGCCAGAGCATCACCGCTGACTTACTCAGGGATACTGAGAACGACTTAACTAAACGCATTCGCTGGGCTGACGTATTAGTGTTTGGTCCTGGCTTTGGAGATGATGAGTGGGCTTATCAAGCCTATCAATATCTGGCTCAAGAGCAGAAACCTAAAGTTGTTGATGCTGATGGCCTCAATATTCTAGCGATGCTGAGCCAGCGATGCGATGGCACTCTGGTGTACGACAACCATCGAGTGATCACGCCGCATCCTGGAGAGGCTGCTCGACTACTAAATGTAACCATTCAACAAATAGAAAGTGACCGATACTCTGCTGCAAGACAACTGCAAGAGCGTTATGGCGGTGTAGTGGTTTTAAAAGGCGCGGGGACACTTATTTACGATGGAACGAGAATGTACGTCTGTCTAGCGGGTAACGCCGGAATGGCGACGGGGGGAATGGGAGATGTGTTATCTGGAGTCATTGGTGCATTACTAGCCAAAGGTTTACCAATTTCTGTTGCCGCACGTTTAGGTGTGGTACTTCACAGTCATGCTGCTGATATAAACGTGAGTCAGAATGGTCAAATTGGTCTTTTGGCAAGTGATGTCGTTAGCACTCTTCGTACCGCTATCACCCAAGAGCTCTATCGAAATTAATTAGATTTCATGCATTGCTGAGAAAATTGGTCGATTTTTTTGAGTACTGTTTTACGAATTAGCAGGGCATCTTAGTATTAGGTGATTGAGTTTTAGGCAGGTTTGAGAGGTGATGCGTTTTAATTTTTAAGATATGACGCAAAGGTTTGCGCAATAGGTTAACTCAAGTGCTTTCTCAAGTTGTTGATAGTTATAAATAATAAGAGGTTTTGGTGACTTGGGGAGCGTTTTTGATATGCGATTTTCAAGATGGTATCACAAAAAAAATTCAAATATCAGACTTGTAGGAAATAAATCACAGCCTATAATGCTGAAAACCGGAGCGTCTGCCAACGCTCCGGTTTTTTTGTGTCCGAAGAACAGTGAACTCGTCTGCCAACGAAATCACTACGCACTCTGGAATGACACATATACATATGAATCAAGGAATTACACAATGCGTATCGAACAAGAACTTAAGTTAGGTTTTAAAGATGTACTGTTTCGCCCGAAACGTTCTACCCTTAAGAGCCGTTCTCAAGTAAATTTAACCCGCGATTTTACATTCAAGCATAGTGGTCGTCAATGGTCTGGTGTGCCAGTAATCGCAGCAAACATGGATTCGGTTGGTAGCTTTGCAATGGCTAAAGCGCTGGCTGAGCATGGTGTAATGACCGCTGTTCACAAACATTACACGGTAGAAGATTGGGCTGAGTTTGCTAAATCAGCAGATAAAGTAACCATGAATAACGTTATGGTGTCTACGGGAACATCTGACGCAGACTTCCAAAAAACCAAAGACATCATGGCGCTTTCAGATGAATTTATTTTCATTTGTATCGACATTGCTAATGGTTACTCAGAGCATTTGGTCGAGTATGTTGAACGCGTGCGAGCTGAGTTCCCAGACAAGGTCATTTCTGCAGGCAACGTGGTTACTGGTGATATGTGTGAAGAGCTAATCCTAGCTGGTGCAGACATCGTTAAAGTGGGTATCGGCCCAGGCTCTGTATGTACAACTCGTGTAAAAACGGGTGTTGGTTACCCGCAGCTTTCTGCAATCATCGAGTGTGGTGATGCAGCGCACGGCCTTGGTGGCATGATCGTCGGTGACGGTGGTTGTTCTTGTGCGGGTGACGTAGCGAAAGCATTCGGTGGTGGCGCGGATTTCGTAATGCTAGGCGGGATGCTAGCGGGTCACGAAGAGTCAGGCGGCGAAGTGATCGAGAAAGACGGCGAGAAGTTCATGAAATTCTATGGCATGTCGTCGAAGAGCGCGATGGATAAGCACTCAGGTGGTGTCGCTGGCTACCGTGCGGCTGAAGGTAAAACCGTATTATTGCCATACCGTGGTAGCGTTCACGGCACTATTCAAGACATCCTTGGCGGCGTTCGCTCAACATGTACATACGTAGGTGCAGCAAAGCTTAAAGAGCTAACCAAGCGTACTACATTCATCCGCGTTCAAGAACAAGAGAACAACGTGTTCGGTAAAGAGTAAATCGACTGAATGTAAAAAGTGTAAAAGCAACCATATATTGATATTTGGTGCAACCATAATTTGATATTGCCTCTTCATAAGTCTATTGCTTTTTATGTTTATGACATTTTTGAAGGGGCTATTTTATATCTGCTTTAGGATGAAATACCTAGCTAAGTGAGTTTGTTTAACACTTCTATCATGGCGTAGGTTTTTCCAACTTGAGCATTGTAATTTCTCAAACTTAACTAAGCGGCAATGAAAATACATGCTTAACCATAGGAGCCATCGTAATCGCTAAGTCATTAAATAGGCGAGGTCTTCCAGGTTGGTTCCCTTGCTTGATTTGCTTCCATAGCTGAACCGTCTCTTAATTAAAAATGTCCGTTAACAGCGGGTGATTAAAGCTTGGTTGTTGTGTTTCCAATTGGTTGTTCTGTAGCGAGGCTGGCTATTAGCCTAAGTATATGAGTGAACTTAGCTGCTCAGCTCATGGGTTGAAGATTTAGTTGCCTGATTTAGGAAACAAAGCTAGTACCCGGCACTAATTTGAATTTTAAGGTAATAAATCACGAATATAACAGTAGAAGTGAAAGACATGCGCTTAATCTGATTAAGCGCATTTTCTGTGTTTTAAGTTTAGTATTTCACTTCGTAGTTCAAGTGGAAGCGACGACCCGGTGCGTTGTAGTAACGTGAGTTGTTACGCTCTGATTGCGCGTACGCCGTCATGTAGTCTTCGTTGAATAGGTTTTCAACAGCGAAGCTTAACGTACCGAACGGAAGATCGTAGTCCACACCAGCGTTTGCAACGAAGTAGCTGTCTACTGCGTATTTCGCGCCAGAAGTGATTTCATCTTCTTTATCACGGTTGCCTGAGTAAACCAGCGTCATGTTGTAGCGACCGAATTCGTAAGCGTCGTAACTGATAACAGACGTTACTTTCAATGGTGCGATACGCGTGCCGTCTAGTGGTTCCCAGCCGCTGTCTTCGTTAAGTTTACGCTCACCTTCTTGCCAAGAGATCGTGCTGTCTGTACGAAGGTTAGCAAGAATGCTGTAACCAAGCGTTGCTTCCGCACCCCAAACTTTTTCTGGTGCACGAGTACTTTCTAGCGCATCGCCGGCTTCGTTTACGTTCAGTGTCGAACCTAGGTCAGATTCGCTGTAGAACGCTGCAAGAGAGTAGTCCGCTTCACCAAGGAAACCGCGCACACCCACTTCGTAGTTGTCAGTAGTAATTGGCTTGATAGCACCTTCAACTGTTGAGCTGTTGCCAGAACGAATGTCACGTAGTGCTTCGTTCGTTGACATACCTTGCGCGAAAGATGCAAACAGCTGGTGGTTGTCGGTCAGATCGTGTGTCACACCAATGTTGAATAGGAACTCGTCAAAGTACGGATCACCGCCTTGAACTTGATCACCTGCATTGTTGTGCGTGTTACCTACCGTGAAATCATCCACGCTTAGGCGAACGTACTCGTAACGGATACCGTAAGAAAGAACTGTGTTATCGCTTACATCAGTAATGAACTGTGCGAATGGTGCGATAGCAAATTGCTCTACATCCGGTGTGTTGTTGTAGAAACCGACGCTGTTTGGCTGTTTGAACGACTGTTGTTCAACGTCCATACCCCAAGTCACGAATGCCCAATCAATTTGGCTAGAGATGTTGGCTTTCACGCCGAAACGATCAAAATCTGTCTCGTTGTGGCCATATAGCGTTTGACCAAAGGTTGGAGAATTTGGGTTCTTATCTTTCATCGCAAGCGTGAACGTCTCAGTATCTTGAGCCATCCAGTAACCCGTTACATCGAGCATACCTAAGCTAAAGCCCAGATCTTGGTAACGCGCTTGGTAGTTAGCGAACGTACGTGTCACATCGTTTGGTTTCGCGCCATCTTTGCCTGCAACGCCGTTGTTGTAACCTGGGCCACAGTGAACCGCTTCGGCAGGTTTGCCGTTAGCTGCATCGCCATTCGCTGCACACCAGCCGTCGTTGTCAGTAATGTTACGAACGCCAACAGTCAAAGTCAGTGAACGATCTTCGTCGATGTTACGGTTCCAAACGCCGTTTACGTTTAGGTTGTCCATGTCATCTTCGTTGTTTACCGAAGGTAGGCGGTCACCGTTAGCATCGTAGCTGCCGCCACGTTGCTCGTAACCCAGACCTAAACGCCATTGATCTTTCTTATCACCGCCAGTCGCTTCTTGGTAAACGTTCCAAGTGAACGCATCGCTACCAAACTCTTGGAAGCTTGTGCCAACTTTAGTGCGATATTCTACTGCGCCTTCTTCTGGCATTTTGGTGATCACGTTGATGATACCGCCCTGTGCGCCAAGGCCGTATACCGCAGAACCACCGCGGATAACTTCGATACGCTCAACGTTTTGCGGATCAATCGCCGACAACTCTTGGCCAAAATCTAGGAAGCTGTTGTTTTGTGCAACACCGTCAATCAATAGCAGAACGCGACGACCACGGATTTGGTTTTGACCTTTGCTGCTCAGGTTACCGTGAACAGAAGTCCCCATACCTGGAACCAAGGTTGAAAGCACATCGTTGATGCTGCGGCTTTGGTTCAATTGAGATTGAAGTTGTGCTTGGTCGATAACGGTCACAGAGCGAGGAACGTCGTTAAGCAGCTGTTGAGAACGGCTTGCGGTAACAACCATTGTTTCCATTGCTTGGACTTGGTCGTTACTTTCCGCTGAAACGCCGAAAGGTGAAAGAGTAATTGCACTTACCACTGCAATATTTAGCTTAGATAGTTTGAGTTTCATAGCTTCCTGCAACTAAAAGTTGTCTTTTATAAACTTGTTAATAAATTGATTTAGCTAGCGATTATTGAGCACTTTGTAATTACGTGGTAGTCTAGCACGCAAAGAAGTAATGTAAATATCAATAATTATCATTTGTAATTTAATGGGCAGTTTTACAGCAGTCGTTATCATTTCAATAATTAGCCAAATGCTGTCTATTCAGCTTGCTTATGCAAGTGGATTAAACGCATCAGTTGTCGATGATCTAGACCATACTATTTCGACGTCGAATGTGACCCATTTCCCGCGTGTTGCAAGCGTGTCTACTTTTGGTGCAGAGCTAGTAATAGCAATGGGTGAGAAGCCTGTTGGTGTATCCGATTATCCTGGTGGATTTCCTCCTTATCTTTCTGCTTTAAATGACGTGCCAAGTCTTGGTAATCGTTCAAGAACCAGCTTTGAAGCTTTGTACGATGCGAAGCCAGATTTGGTTGTTGGTTTGGGGCGAATGTTAGAGCCTTACTATCAGCGCTTCGTCGAAATCGCACCGCCTCTCGGTTTTGATTTGATTACTTTAGAAGACAGTTTTTCTGCGGTAGAGCGTGCAAGCATGGCAATGGGGCGAGAAGAGCAAGGGAAATCACTAAATATGTGTTTTCAGACTTTTCTTGATGAAATGCAATCAAAGCTCGGTAATAGACAGTTTTCTGGTTTATTTCTGACAAGTGCAGGCGTCACTCCGCGAGCATACTACTCACACTTTATGTCCGTTGCTCTTATGGAAAAATTGAATATCCGAAGTGCGAATGGTGACTCGCCGTACGCGACGAAAACGCCTTTTTCTGGGCAAGTGGGTCTTGAGTGGTTGGTAAAACTCGATCCCGATGTGATTTTTATGTACCAGAACGCCGAGCCACAATTTACCGAATCGAAAATTTGGCAAAGCCTAAAAGCGGTGAAGAACAATCGAGTTTACTTGGTTGATATGACATGGCGAGAGCCAGAAGGGCCACTTTCACGAATTTGGGTCGCGATGGATATCGCCCACAAAGTGTATCCCGATCTTTTCCCTGCGCCTTCTGTTGAACGAGTTTATGAGGTGATCAATGGCTCATGTTCTTAGGATAACCAAACCAAGTGCGGTGATGGTTCGCAGTTTGGCGACGGCTTTGTTACTAGCTGTGGTTTATGTGTCTTTGTCGAGTGGCATTTACCATTTTGATGCCCAGCAGATCATGGCGTTTTTGATTCCTGATTCAAGCAGCCAAGCATCTTTAGTGTTTTGGGAACTACGTTTACCTCGTACCTTGATCGCACTCTTTGGTGGGGCGGCGTTGGCGGTATCCGGCTCGCTCATGCAAGACATCGTTCGCAACCCGTTAGCGTCTCCAAACCTGACCGGTGTGATGTCTGGCGCAGCGCTTAGCGTGTTGACGGCGACCATGTTTTTGCTGCCATTGCCAACGTTGTTTTGGGGGATTGTAGGTGGTTTGCTTGGCGGTGCCATTACCTTATCCATTAGTTGGAAACAGGGCGTCACACCAGCGCGTTTGGCGTTAGCTGGCATTTCCGTGAGTGCGTTTTGCCAAGCAGCGGTGACCTACATTCTTCTGTCGGATCGCGTAGACAGTGAGTCACTGTTTTTCTGGTTAACGGGCAGTAACGCAGGCGCGAATTGGTCGGTGTTTACGCCGCTTGTTTATACCGTCATTCCTGCGTTTATATTGCTTGCGGTGACACATCGACAGCGTGGTTACTTACTGCTGGATGACACGGTTGCTCGTGGTTTAGGTATCGCGATTAACCGTTATAGATTGGCGTTTGGTTTTGTCTCTGTCGTGCTTACTGCGGTTGCGGTTGGTGCATTTGGTCCTGTCGGTTTTGTTGGCCTTGTTGCCCCTCATCTCGCTCGCATGATGGGGTTGGGACTTGGCGGTGCAGCTTTGATTGGTGCGGCACTCGTTACCGCAGCAGATCTCCTTTCTCGAACCCTGCTTATGCCGTTGGAAATTCCGATTGGCGTCATTACCGCGACTTTAGGTGCGCCTTGGTTTCTTATGTTGATTGTTCGTGAGCTGAGAGGGAAATAATGAAAACGCGTTTCTTATTCCCTTGCTTGGCTTTGCTGGTGTTCGCTCCTGCACTGTTTATCGCTTCTAACCCAGAGCTTAGACAAGCAGGTGAACTGTTTATTACTCGCGGTACTTACCACCCATTTTGGTCGCTAACGTTACCAAGATTTTTGCTGGCGATTATGGCGGGTATGATGCTGGCAGTATCAGGCTTATTGCTGCAAACCACCCTCAAAAACCCGTTGGCAGACAGCGGTATTTTAGGGGTGAACGCTGGTGCTTCTCTTGGTGCTGTTTGTGCGATTTTGTTGCCCGCTTGGTTTAATTGGAATATCACCACAGAAAGCGCGTTGCTGCTGCTTTCAATGGCGGGTGGTTTGCTCAGTGCGATTCCTGTTTTGATCGTTAGCCGAATCGGAAATACCAGTCTCACTCTACTCACAGGTGTAGCGATCACGGCGATTCTTGGCGCGTTGAGTTCGGCGCTAATCTTCACTATTGGTCAGGGTAAAACCGATATCGCATTGCAATGGATGGCGGGTGGTATGTACGGCCGAGGTTGGGAACAAGTGAGTTATCTTTTGCCTTGGTTCTTGGCCTGTTTAGCGTTCATTATTTTGGTGTATTTGCCATTGAAATGGGTACGCTACGATGACGCGATTTTGCGTGGCATTGGTATCAACGGTGCTTTGCTGCGTTTGGGGATTTTGTTAGGCACAGTATTTATTACCGCGCCCGCCGTCTCAGCCGTTGGGCCAATTGGTTTTGTGGGATTGGTGATTCCGCACATTGCACGTTTGCTCAGTGCGAATGATCCTTTGCGAACCATGTTTATGACTTTGACTTTCGGCGCTGGCTTCCTCGCACTTTCAGATGTTTTAGCCAAACACTTACTGTTCCCAACCGAAATTCCAGCGGGCGTGATTACCGCACTGCTTGGTGTGCCATTTTTCCTCTTCTTGTTAAGGAAACACTCATAATGACCCTATCTTCAAAAGGGCTTGAAGGGCAATCGCTCACCTCAGGCTACAACGATACGATGATCTTGAACGATGTGAACATCCGTCTTCAAGAAGGTAAGGTAACGGCGTTCATTGGTCCAAATGGGTGCGGTAAAAGTACGCTGATGAAGACCTTAACCGGTGCGATAAAAGCGAAAAAAGGCGACGTGACTTTTAAAGGCAAAGCGCTTAACCAATGGAAGCTTAAAGATCTCGCTAAACACATTGCGATTCTGCCTCAACATCCTACGGCACCAGAAGGTGTATTGGTTGAGCAGCTTGTTGCGCTTGGTCGTGTTGCTCATCGCAAGTGGTATCAGGGCAATAGTGAGCGTGACCAAGAAGTGATGACTGAGTCGCTTGCTTCTGTCGGGTTGTCTGGTTACGAAAAGCGTGTAGTGAGTACGTTGTCGGGTGGTGAGCGTCAGCGCGTTTGGCTGGCGATGTGTTTGGCGCAAGAAGCACAGTGGTTATTGCTAGATGAACCAACCAGTTATCTCGATTTAGGTCACCAACTCGAGTTACTCGAAGTACTCGATAAGTTGAACAAGGAACGCAACTTAACCATTGTTTATGTTCTGCATGAACTGAGCCAAGCTGCGCAGTTCTGCGATGAACTGGTACTAATGAAAAAAGGTCAGATTTTAAAACAGGGATCGCCTTTGGATGTGCTCACTGAATCGACCCTTGAATCGGTGTTTAAAGTGGAAGGAAAAATGGAAGTCATTGATGGCTACGTTTACTGTTTACCAAAAGCTTATGTTCGTGAGGAAGCGCGTTAATGGAAAACCTGTTTAATCAGTTTCGTACTTTGGTGGCTTTGCCTGAGAATGTTAAAACGCTGAGCATCACCGAGCAGCAAGCCATCTTGAATCGACACGAACCTTTCTTCCGCTTACGTTTTGTTGAACAGCCGAAAGGCATTAAAGCCAGTGAATGGTTTGAGCGTGATTTTCCTGCTGTTGTGCAAGATTACGCAAACTCTATTGAGGCAAAGCTGCCTTTTGCCGTGCCTATCTGGCAGAAAGTGTTCAACGCGATTTTGTTGACGTCGCTGGTCGGTCACCGTGTGGTGTTTGATCGCGTGTTGCAGTTAACACTCGATGATCTGTATCTGACCATTGGTGAAGACCATCGTATCGCAAGCATTGAAGTGTTGAGTGCAACGCCTTTCTTTGCTCTTGAGGCTGGCAACGAAAACGCGATGCAAGTGGAGTCAGAACTGGCTTTAGATGAGAAACTTGCGCAAGTCATTACGACGCTCTCGGAGCCATTGGTGCCGTTGTACAAAAAGCAGAAAGTTAGCCCGAAAGTGTTTTGGGGGAATGCCTTGTACGCGTGTGATTTGGCGTTTTCTAAACTTGCGCATCAACCATTAGCCAATGACAGGTTAGATCTAGACGTGCAAGCGGCATCAAAGTGGCAGCAAAACCTATTTAACGCGGTAACACCAAAAGGCGGTGAGTTAAACACGGTAAAAAAGGTGACCTTTAATGGCTTTCAAAAGCTCTACGTGAGACGAGAAACGTGCTGTCTGAAATACAAAATTGAAGGCAAAGAGAAGTGCTCAACCTGTAACTTGCACGATTCAGAAATCCAAGAAAACATCATGCGTATGAACATGCTTGGGTTATTTCAGTAAAATCGATAAATTATCATTTTTTATTGACCACATGTAATTTCAGTAAAAGTCGCTTATTTGAAAAGGTTTTATGTGATTTAGAGCAAAGTTATGGTCTACTGTAGTTGCGGATAAATGGCAGTAGGAAGAATACACGAATCGAAGTGACTGTTGTTACCTATTTGACTGCTCATACCGTTGCCATTCCGCTGTTAACTCTGCTTTTTCTTTTCTCGCTGCAATCAGCATTTCTATATTTACGTCAGCGTTTGGGTGCCTTTGAATGTATCGCTCGTAATCAATTGGAATACCATTGATGTGCAGTTCAAGGTGTAAATGCGGCCCTGTTGTTCTTCCTGTGTTACCCGTTTTCCCTATCACTTGTCCTCGGCTGATCTTCTCACCAACATGGACGTTGCGCTGAGATAAGTGTAGGTAGCGTGATACAGAGCCATTTGTGTGGCGGATATTAATGTAGTTGCCGGCAAAACGGTTGTAGCGGGACTTTAAAACGATGCCATCAGCAATACTACGAATCGGTGTACCTACAGGTGTGGCATAATCAGTGCCTAAGTGCGGAGTCGTTATATTGGTCACTGGATGTGTTCGCTTTAAGTCATAGTCAGAGCTCACTCTGTAGTTTTTATCAAAGGGTGAAGAAAACATGAACTGATTATTTATCGACACACCATGCTCATCAAATACGTTACCGTGACCATCATTGATAATAAATAAATCAGTTTTACTGCCTAAATAGTAAAAAGAACTAATGTAAGTTTCGTTTTTACTATTTAATTTAGTTCTTAAGATAAAGTTATCACCTCTTTTAATAGAGTCAATAATATTAAACTTGCTTTTGATATGTGCTAATAGCAAGTTGATCTCTTTTTGACTCACTCCTGATTTTAATAATGAAGCGACAAAAGAGTATTCAACAACACCGATAGTGATTTTTTGCCTACGAGTATTCTTATTAATTGGTGGCTGCACATTCTCACTTTCGAATTCTAAAGGCTTGATGGTAGGTAGCCTATCCACAGGAGTGAGGAAGTAGTGAGAAAGCGATACGCTAATCAATATGATTAACGCAGTAGTGATAAGGGCTACGGTAGGAGCTTGCACACTCCTTTTTATTATTAAAATAGTCATTAGTTTTGTTGGTTTATCAATACTGACAGTTGTGCGTAGAGTATAATATTTTAAATAAAAACTAGCATTAAAGCATGAGTAATTCCTCTGTTTTCACTAAGTTAATAATTATAGGATGTAAAAATAATTTTAATAATTCAGTCAAAGTGATGGTTGGCTTGGTGTTTATGCCTATTTTGTTGGTGTTAATGTCACGTTGAGAAAATATTTTTCAATAATATAATCTCGGGAAAATATATTTTGCCAAATTACTATGTTCGCTAAAAATACGCTGAAATTAACATTAGGTCTTACGCTTACATCTCTTTTATTGAGTGCATGTGGTGGTGGTGATGGAGGAGACAACACACCGCCAGCTAGAAGCAAAGGAAGCATTTCCGGTATGGTGTTTGACGCCCCAGTCAATGGCGCCAAGATTGAGGTTTTCGAGTTCAAAAATGGAAACTTAGGTCGGAAGTTGGCTAACACAACGTCTGATGCCTTCGGAAACTATCTGCTAGAGTTTGAATCTTCGTCAATGCCTCTTTTTGTTGTTGCAAAAGAGGGGAGTTATACCGATCCGTTTACAAATGAAACGGTATCTGTGAGTAATGCGAAGACACTTAAATTTGAAGGTGTTGTGAACTTTAAAGAGGGGAGTGAGCAAAAGTTAATGCTTACTCCGCTGTCGAACTTGGCAGCAGGCTTGGCAAAGTACAAAATTTCCCAGGGGGCCACAGATGAGAGTGCCTTTTCAACTGCTTTGGATAGTATCAATAGCATGTATGGTTTTGACGTAAACGAGACCAAACCTATTGATATTACCAAAGGTGGGCAAAGCAGTTTTGCTAGTACTGGGCATCAATACGGCGCTTTATTAACAGCATACTCGTCTTACTCTTACGATCTTATAAAAAAATACGGCAACAGCGATAACGTCTACACTTCGATGCACTTCGCTGACATCCAATATCGGGATGTTATTGCAGATGGTGTTCTTGATGGTCTTGAAGTGAGCAAGACTTCAGGAGCAGTGACTCCCCTCAGCTTTGGACAGAAAAAGATAAACAGCGACGTTTACACACGTGACTTATCTCAGCACGTTTTGATCGTGGTAAACGACCCAAGTATCAATATTTCAGGTACTGATGCTGCCGACTATGTCGACTTTAGTAAGAAGCTTAATGACTTAGGTACATATGGCAGTACAGATGGCGTCATTCCACCGCGAGATGGGACGGAGATTGATACCACAGCGCCTATCGTGACACGCATTGACCGTGATGTACTTGCTGGCACCGATAAAGTTGATCTAAAAATTGTTGATGATATTGGTGTAGAAGACGTATCCGCCTTTATTCAGTATCAGATTAATGGCTCTTGGTCTGGTGAATTTCAATGTAACGACATACAAGATTTTGGAAGCACATTCTGTTCGGTTGAATTTGATGATTTTGAAGTTGGCCTTCGAGAGACCAAC
Organism: Vibrio sp. 1731; assembly: GCF_033339955.1. Classification (NCBI taxonomy): domain Bacteria; kingdom Pseudomonadati; phylum Pseudomonadota; class Gammaproteobacteria; order Vibrionales; family Vibrionaceae; genus Vibrio; species Vibrio sp. 1731. The sequence goes on from NZ_JAWOVO010000006.1 coordinate 105,950, forward strand.
GTTAAAGTTAACATTAATACCAAAGAGATCGATAGTGTAGATATGAACCCTGCCACAGGGCTCTCAAACGTAACAGCAGCACGGTTAGTCTTGTATACAGCGGATGTACTGGGTAATGAGTTAATTCCAGGCAGCCATTCGGGTCTTCATATCAACTTTGAATGGGATAACGATGCGCCTGTTATCGATATTACATCGGCGAGTGCAATTAATAACCAACTTAAAGAATACGTTCTGAAAGGAGTTGTAAAAGAAAGCTCGCAAGAGATTAGTTCGGTCAGTATTTCATTTAAAGATGGCTTACATGAGGGCGTCACATGTTCTCCTGTCACTGTAGAGTCTGGAAATGCTTGTGAGTTTAGTAAGGCTTACCCAACTGATGAATTCCTATCTACGACGGTCTTTGAGGTTCGAGCGAAGGATAGCAAAGGCAATACGGGCTCTGCGCAGCATGCAGTAAGTCGTGACGATCAAGCGCCAGCACAGACGATAACCTATCCTGAAGGTACGTCAATGACGTACGTAAATGTGGGTTTAGATGGTGAACGAACCACTTACGATGGTATCTACTCTCAAGATACGTACACCCCAGACAATGTTCAAGCAAGCCGCGATTTCCTGAAGATTGACTATGCGTACGCAAGTTTAGGGATTCAGAACTCATTAAAAGGGATAGATTTTAGTAACTTCAACGCTAATTTATTGAAAGAGAATAAAATCCCTTATGTTCGTGTGAAAGTTTCAGACGTAAATACCGATACGGTTTTAGGCTCCAACGCTAATAAGCTAAAGCTCGTCGTCAAGTACTACGTAAGCCAAAACAACGATAACAACTACTCACTTCAGCAAGTTATTGACACAACCGCATCAGATGACGATTACATCGCGAAAATTCCGCACGAAACGGTGTTAGATAGCAATGGGCGAGTTGAGGATGTCATTTATTACATTCCGTTTGTAAGAGATATTTTGGGTGACAGCTTTAAATCGGTATCAGAAAACAGTAGTCAAAAGTTAGTCATTCAAACCGTCGATGAGTCTGATAACGAAAGCACTCCAAGAGAAGTATATTTTAGAAGTAGCTTTGACCTACCAACGATAAAAGTGGTGACACCATTTATTGGTGCGCGAGCTCAACTTGAAGGGTTGAGCCCAAGTGGTGAATTCACTTCACTTGCAAGTTGTACCACTATCCAGCAACTGGAAAGTGACCAGTCCATGGCTCTTGACGTAGCGAGCTGTGAAACCACAACTGACGTAGTGAATTATGATTTCATGCGTGTTCGTTTAATTGGTATCGAAGGCAGTGAGCCATACTATTACCAATGGAAAAGAGCTCCAGGGACCAAGAAAGTAACGGTTGACTTAAACAAGGCCAATATTGGTGTGTATTTTAAGCTCAAAGGTTCTCAAACTTACTATATTACTGAACTATCGACATATCAGACTGGTTTGTTTGATTTCCAGTGGGATCAAGTGACAGCGGGAGAGAAAACTTCAGAACGTGCGATTCAAATTCTCGATGAGGTGCGCTACGCGTTATCAGGTACGAATAACAACTCATTCTTTGGGTTTGACCCAACGGTTGTGTCTTATGCAACCAATGAAATGCTTACGACTAAAGCGATTCCAGACAAGCCATCAAATGACTATCTACACCGATTCCTTGTTGAAGCAATTGATAGTATTGCCGAGAGAATGCCAAGAAATAACTCATTAGATTTTGCATCTGCTATTTACGATGATTTTAGCTACGATGGAAAAGCAAATGGTGTAGGGGCAGGAGGAAGTCAAGTTACGCTCGATTCTTACACGTTTGGCGCCGAAACTTACCGAAAAGATCTGGCGCAATCCTATTATGAAATCATGGCGAGCAAATACGGTATTGAGACCAATATCGCGCAGCTCTATGCTGATGATATTTCGATGGCTAATCCTGACTTAAATGGTAAGAACATTTTTGATACAGAGGGTAGCAGTATCGATACCTTGCCTCCGCAGCCAAAATTAACCATTGAAAGCGGTAGAGAGACGATGGTTGGTAATAGGCTTTATATCGCTGGCGAGGTTGTTTCTAAAATTGTCCTAGACGATCCTTCTGGTATTGTAGGAACCGACGCTCACGGCCCGAAGTTTAGCACGATGTGGTATCAAGCCAATGAGCCAAATATTGAAATACCACTGGACATCAACATCGTAGAAAACTCAGACAGCAGCAATGCTTATCGAAAAGAGTACTTCTTCACCCTTAACTCCCAGTCTAGTGAACTAAAAGATATTATAGAGTTTGCCGTGGAGACCAGTGCTATGGACCCACATGGCAATGCGTATGGTTACAATGGTAAATCTCCGTTTATAGAATCGGTGTTTATTGATAACGACTTCCCTAAGGCCAGTTACCTTCCACCCAATGATGTCGATGGTAAACCTGTAGAAAACGGTATTTATTTAAATGCGAACAATACTCATGAATTAACCTTCAACGTTGAGGATATTGTTGGTGATAAGCTTGCCTCGAGGGGCCTTGTTTTCTACCAGCAAACCGGTGAAAAAGTAACATACACACCAGAAAACTTTGCAAGTAACTCGAAAGACGAGTTTAAAGTCAAACTATGTACGGGCGAGATTTGTTCAAATCAAGGCTCTACGATTTATCCTGGTGATGGAGATTGGTTAGTTGTTGCAGCAGCAGAGGACAACTTAGGTAACTCCGTTTCAGAGTTAACTAGCACCGCTCCGAGATTCAATATTCGTATCGACTCTGAAGCTCCTATTGTAAAAAGTGAGCAGGTTCAAAGCCGTTTAGGTGGTAATAACCAATGGACACCTGTCATTGATTGGGGGACGTTAAGCTCTGGCAATAACGTAAAAATAGATTTGCGCCGCGGATCTGGTCAGGCTCTGACATTAGAAAGCTGTGACCCTCTAACAGAGGTGTGTGACGTACCATACCTAGTTGGTGAACAGCCTGACGTCAAAGTCCAACTGGTTTCAAAAGCATTTGATTACGATGAATGGAATGAGTTTTACGTCACTGCGACGGACAACGCTTATCCTGCCAATGTTAGTACAACAGGGAAATTCACATTCCAAGTCGATAACAAAGGCCCTGAAATCATCCTAAATACACCTTGGGTTGAAGACACATTGTCCAAAGAGAACTATGTCATAGGGCGTGAGTTCAACGTGCGATTTAAATCCGTAATAGACGACTCAGACCTTGAGCAAGTCTCGCTGTATCAAAGTGGTAAAGATTCGCCAATTAAGACAATTGTGCCAACGGATTCATCTAAAGAGTTTGTCATGTCTCTTATCAAGAGTGACACAGATAAAATAGACATTTCTGAAGATGAAAAAACAACGTCATTGTATGTAAAAGCAACCGATATTTATGGTTTTGAGTCTAGTTCTAACACGCACAAGGTTATTCTTGATCGTGATGGGCCAACATTAGGCTTAAGTGGTTTCAATGCGAATGACTACTACTTAGGTAACTATGTCTTTGACCTAACGGCGCTAGACCTAAATGCAAACGGTGATGTTTCAATTAATGGCGTAAATCGAGAAAGCCTAGAGTATTGGACGTTTAGCGATCTGGAACCATTACCTGGCTCTCCCGGTACAAAAATCAATGAGGATCTCAAAGTGAGCCTTGGTGATTTAGGTACGGGTACACACAAGGTTCGTTTAAAAGGGTCTGATGTTCGTGGCAACACAACCTTAACCAGTGATGAGCAAGATTTTACCGTCAAAGTGTACAACTCAATCCCGCAGGTGACGCTGGCGATGAGTTACACGGATGGAACGCCAATTACAAACAACACCATCTATCAAGATGGAAATATCGTACTGACGCTTGATATTGTTGATGATAGTGGCGTTGATCGAATTGACTCAACTTATAGATTCTCTGGAGAGCAAAACGGGACTAACTTTACGTTCTCAGAAACCGCAGATGGCACTTGGACTGCAACGTTGCTTTCTACACAAATTGCCAAAGATGGTAATTATGAACTTGATATCAAAGTTTATAACAAAGTTCGTTACCTTGATGAAAAAGACCGAAAGGTTGGAAAAGTAAACCAAACCTTTAGCGTACAGCGTGAAGGCGTGGTTCTAACAGTTGAAAGCCCGCTGGACTTCCAAAATTACTTATCTGATGGTGTTCTTGATGTCACCTTTACTACATTGAGTGCGGTCAAAGCCAAAACGTTAGAGTGTTGGGTTCGTGAAGAATACAACTCTCTAGATGCGCCACCAACTAATGAGCAACCAACTTCTGGTGTTATCAACGTATCGCAAGAACCTTACAGTTGTAGTGTCAATGTTGGGCAAAACATGACCAAAGCACCTGTTACTTTGATCACTAAAACCTTGGGTACAAATGGGCGTGAAACGATCAACAAGTTCAATTTCTCGATGGTGGATATTGATGCACCGACAGTCGTAGATGGTAACTCATACAGTTTTAAAGGAAGTGATGTTTGGTTTGATGAAGCTTTGAAGAAGAAGATGCTCACATTTGAGCTCTCTTTCAATGATGCTTTATCAGGCGTGAATACCGAAAGTTCAGATGAATATCCAAAGTTGGTTCGTAATCTTGGCAACAAAGCTTATACACCAACGACTTGTGCCAAAGGTGTTGGAAATATCAAGTGTACGTATTCTGAATCCTATGCCGATATTATTGATGGCCTGAGTACAACTCAAGAATACAAAATCAAGAACTTATCTGATTTAGCAGGAAACTTGACGCCAGAGCACGATCTACTGCTTGAATTACCTAAAGGTTCGGTAGTCGTTGAAATTACTGATCCGGTTGGAAACACAACCATTAATGGTCAGCAGCTTGTCGCCAAATTCAGAATTAAGCTGTATGAAAACTCTAGACTAGACAATGTGACGGCCAGGTTTGGAACGGAATCCTACAACTATAAAGATAATCCGGAGAAGTTTGCGCAATTAGAGGTGTGTGCAGATGATCCAACTTACAAGTGTTCAACATTTACGAGTGAACTTCCTAGCGATGCGGATGGAAAAACGATCAGGACAACGATTACAGCAACGGATGTGTGGTCGAGAGTCGGTGAAGCGACCGTTGATATTAAAGTTGACAACACACCTCCAAGTGTTGGCGATGAGATTATCGTAACCGAATCGCCAACAAATCCTGATAATGTTCGTTTTCGTTTTGACATAACGGACACTGGTAGCAGCCTCGAAAAAGTAAACTACTCGGTTTTAAACCCGAGTTATCAAGAAGAAAGAGTAGAGGATGGGAATGGTTCATCTACGTACTTTGAACTACCGAAATCTCAGTTAGAGGGGCGTGGTTCAATCACAGTAGACATCAAAGCGACAGATAGCGTCGGACTGTATTCTGATATCAGAAAAGTCATTGATATTAGTGTTCCTAAAGTCACAGTTGATTTCGATGGAATTACGAGTTTGCAGGGTGGGAAACTGTTTTTAACCAAGGCAAGCCAGCCGTTTACGGTATCTACGGTGGAAGGAGAAAGAGTGAAAGCTTCACAATATTCTGTGGAGCTTATTCCAAGCCTCGGTGATTCCTTGCGTTACTCAGGTGATGTTATCTCATCTAGTGGTAATGGAATGATGAACTTTGCCGTCGATAACCAAGGGTCATATACCCTTAAGGTGACGGTGACGGACTCAGTTGGAAGAGAGAATACAAGCTTTGAATTACTAGGAAAAAGTTATGATGGAAAGGTTATCGAGTCTATTGTTGATTATGACGCTCCAAGTATTTCGGGCTTAAGTGCTAATCAAACCTCTAAGGTGCCGACAAACGATAAGTATCAACTAGAAATTAGTGCATACATTACAGATAAAAATTTAAATCTCGTCACGTCAAAAGCGGTGAGTGGTAGTAGCACAGTGGCTCCTCAAGCGATTACTGAACCGACAACTGAAGCGGGGCCTTATGTCATAAGCTATTTGTTACCGAAAGGCGATCATACGATCACGGTGGCAGCAACAGACAAGGTGGATAACAAGAGTGAAAGTTCTATTGACGCGCATGTGGAAGCGGCAACCGTTCCCGGGCTAAGTATCTCTACCGCCTCAAGCGCCCCTCTTTTTGGAGGCCAAGAGATTACGCTTGCGTTTAACTTTACAGAAGAAGTTACGAACTTTGATGTCTCAGATGTCCATCTTGTCGCTAGTGATAGCGGTGCAACAGGAACGTTAAAACAAGATACTTGGTCCACTTCAGACAACGTTACGTGGACGGTTAATTACATCAGTCCAGAAAAGCAAGATAAAAACATAACAATACAGGTAGAGGATGATAGCTACCAAAGTATCAACACCATTCCTGGAAAAGGAAGCAGTTTAAGTATCGCGGTTGAAGGAACCTTACCAAAACTGACCAATGTGACATTTAACCCCGAGCATCAGAGCGTGGGGCAAAGCGTGAGTGTCTCGCTTAAGTTTGATAAAGAGCTCCAAGAGGCGACCGCTACGCTTGGCGGCAATCGCATTAGTTCTCTGTCAGTAACGGCAGATAAAAAGGTCTGGGTTGGTGATGTACAAGTTCCGAGCACCGCGCTGTTAAGTGTCGACTTGGTTGTTAGTCAGTTTAAAGATTTGACTGGCAACATAGGTGAGGATAACACCGCTCACGAATTGCCAATCACGCCAACCTTAGCTATTACGCCAGTGGGTAATGTGGATGAAACGCAAGCCGCCACGCTACAATTCGAAGGTACGTCGACACGTTTTGACGGCCAGTCCCTGCGTCTTGAAGTGAAAGCCCAAGGCAGCGCGACGGTACTAAAAAGCAGCAGCGCGACAGTACAAGCCGGTGGCACTTGGACCAGTGACGCAATGGATATGAGTCACCAAACCAATGGCACTTACATCGTGATGGTGACGGGGACGAACTCAGCGGGCATTGAAGTGAGTGAAAGCCAGAGCTTTACACTGGCGCAGTCTCTGCCAATGCTGACTAACGTGACGTTTACGCCTGAGCACCAAGCCATCGGCCAAAGCGTGACGGTAACGCTGGAATTCGATAAAGATCTGCAATCCGCCGCGGCGGAGTTAGGTGGCACGACGATCACCTCGTTAGTGGCAACCGCGGACCCAAGTGTTTGGACTGGTGATGTAGTGGTACCAGACTCGTCAGAGCTGAATGTGGCGTTACTAGTTCGTGACTACCAAGACTTATCAGGAAACACCGGTAGCCAGAACACGGTTTACTCCATGCCGATCACGCCGACCTTAGCCATCACGCCAGTGGGAAATGTGGATGAAACGCATGCCGCCACGCTACAATTTGAAGGTACGTCGACACGTTTTGACGGTCAGTCCCTGCGTCTTGAAGTAAAGGCCCAAGGCAGCGCGACGGTATTGAAAAGCAGCAGTGCGACGGTACAAGCCGGTGGCAATTGGACCAGTGACGCGATTGATATGAGTCACCAAACCAACGGCACTTATACCGTGATGGTGACGGGGACGAACTCAGCCGGCATTGAAGTGAGTGAAAGCCAGAGCTTTACACTGGCGCAGTCTCTGCCAATGCTGACTAACGTGACGTTTACGCCTGAGCACCAAGCCATCGGCCAAAGCGTGACGGTAACGCTGGAATTCGATAAAGATCTGCAATCCGCTGCGGCGGAGTTAGGTGGCACGACGATCACTTCATTAGTGGCAACCGCGGACCCAAGTGTTTGGACTGGTGATGTGGTGGTACCAAGCACGTCGGAGCTCAATGTGGGGTTGCTTGTTCGTGACTACCAAGACTTATCAGGGAATACCGGTAGCCAGAACACGGCTTACTCCATGCCGATCACGCCAACCTTAGCTATTAAGCCAGTGGGCAGTGTGGATGAAACGCATGCCGCCACGCTACAATTTGAAGGTACGTCGACACGCTTTGACGGTCAGTCCCTGCGTCTTGAAGTGAAAGCCCAAGGCAGCGCGACGGTACTAAAAAGCGGCAGTGCGACAGTACAAGCTGGTGGCACTTGGATCAGTGACGCAATGGACATGAGTCACCAAACCAACGGCACTTATACCGTGATGGTGACGGGGACGAACTCAGCCGGCATTGAAGTGAGTGAAAGCCAGAGCTTTACACTGGCGCAGTCTCTGCCAATGCTGACTAACGTGACGTTTACGCCTGAGCACCAAGCCATCGGCCAAAGCGTGACGGTAACGCTGGAATTCGATAAAGATCTGCAATCCGCTGCGGCGGAGTTAGGTGGCACGACGATCACTTCATTAGTGGCAACCGCGGACCCAAGTGTTTGGACTGGTGATGTGGTGGTACCAATCACGTCAGAGCTGAATGTGGCGTTGCTTGTTCGTGACTACCAAGACTTATCAGGAAATACCGGTAGCCAGAACACGGTTTACTCCATGCCGATCACGCCAACTTTAGCTATTACGCCAGTGGGCAATGTGGATGAAACGCATGCCGCCACGCTACAATTCGAAGGCACGTCGACACGTTTTGACGGTCAGTCCCTGCGTCTTGAAGTGAAAGCCCAAGGCAGCGCGATGGTATTGAAAAGCAGCAGCGCAACGGTACAAGCCGGTGGCATTTGGACCAGTGACGCGATTGATATGAGTCATCAAACCAATGGTACTTATACCGTGATGGTGACGGGGACGAACTCAGCGGGCATTGAAGTGAGTGAAAGCCAGAGCTTTACACTCGCGCAATCTCTGCCAACACTGACTAACGTGACGTTTACGCCTGAGCACCAAGCCATCGGCCAAAGCGTGACGGTAACGCTGGAATTCGATAAAGATCTGCAATCCGCAGCGGCGGAGTTAGGTGGCACGACGATCTCCTCATTAATGGCAACCGCGGACCCAAGTGTTTGGACTGGTGATGTGGTGGTACCAAGCACGTCGGAGCTCAATGTGGGGTTGGTTGTTCGTGACTACCAAGACTTATCAGGGAATACCGGTAGTCAGAACACGGCTTACTCCATGCCAATTACACCGACAATACACCTAGACGTTATCAACGATGTTACTGGAGTGGAAAGCATGACAGTAAGTGGTAGCAGTGAACGGTTTGAAGATGGTGAGTTCATAGATATTAAAGCAGTCGACGCTGATGGTACAGAAGCCACAGGTATGGCTACCGTGCTTTCAGACTCATGGACAACTGATTTAGATCTTTCAGGACTGAAGGAGGGGGTAGTGACGATTTATGTAAATGGTACCAACAAGCTTTCCGCCTCTGCCGAAGAGGCTCAAGCAACATTTAACTATGATCGTTTCGCAAGTACAGCCTCCTTAGGTGCTGTTTACAACCGATATTTTAGTGAGAACAAAACTTTAAAAAATGCGGCATAAATAAAGCGAGCGTTTAGCTCGCTTTATTTCTTTGGGACTTTTTGTGATATTTATCAAAATAATTGCCTTTATTGATAAGTTACTCGAATTAATGAATCGTCTTAATACAAGGCTGAATAACTATAATAACTAGGCCAATGTTGCTTTTAGGTGTGTATGAAGTGATTGTGATGGTCGCTCGGCAGGTGCTGTGGTGAATGTGTCGCGTTGAAAATCTTTTTAAATATTATATATTTACGATCGTTTCTATACTCTGAGTATAGTGTTCTGCATGAGGTCGATGGGTAATACCTCACCTCTTTAACTCGCGATGAAGCAAATTTAATCCTAGCAAGCTTCAGAGCAGTTACTTTTGTGAGTGCGTAATGCGCTCACCTTTTTATTTAAACTTCCTCAGTAACAGTCAATTTGTTGTTTGTTGCTGAGGAGGGCACCTCATAAACTTCTGAATTTCCTCGTGCTTACCTGAAGCGCACGTTACTACGATTTTTGTTAACTTCAGTCCATAAATTAAATTTTTTTTAGATAGTAAGATTTTACCATTTTGACAGAGTGGGTGATGTTACTGGCTTTTATTGTGGCCAAATCGCATGTTTTAATAGTAAAAATCACCATTTTTTTTGGTGTTTTTGATTTCGGGCGATTTTTCTATCTCGTTGAAAATAAATGGCTAAGTAAGTAGGATACGCGGACCAAATCGTACTTGTAAGCCTTATCAGCTTAATTGTCACCGCAGCCATATTTACGATGTTGGTTGTGGAGAATTCAAATGCATTTAGTTTGCAAATTTATACCTAGCTCGAAGCTATCCTCCAACGAGCTATCTTATGTTCTTACACCGGACGAGTGTATAGGACAGCTTTCGCGTTTGCGAAATTCAGATGACATCCTTAGAAACCTCCCTAAAGAATTGGCGCAAAAGATTTCCATCTCTGCCAAAAAAACGACCAGCGCATTGCTAGCTGCGATAAGAATCGAATTGGGGAAAGGCAATTGGGTGTCATTATCTACCGTTGCTCGTCGTTCGCCATTGACGGACTCTCAGCTGCAAAGCTTCCCTAGACTTAAATCACTCGTTGACTTTGTATCAGCTTCGAATGAAAGCAAAGCTTTTAAAGCAGGGTACAAGCAGGTTACCGACGATGTTGCTTTAGTTCGTAGTTACACGCATGTCCCCTCTGAGCCAAGCCCAGATCAAAAAATCGTTGTCGAGTTTGCAGGGCAGTGGTCTAGCAACGCGGCATGTTTGATGTTGGGAAAAACCGAAGCACAAAAAGAAAAAGTGACTGTAGGCAAGGCTGATACAGAAAACAAACACCGCAGCCTCGCGATATTTAAAGATCTCGAAGCTGAGGGCAAAACGCTCTATATCAAAATCCCTTGCACTGACCAGCCTCAGCCAATTTTGCTTAAACTCGCCGAAGACCTGCAACCCGTTGATAAAGAAACTCAAATGGATGAGTGGGACAACGTGTTGGTGCCTGTGGTTCCGCTGCACTTCCCTGGTAGCGATAAATCAGATGAAGCTGCAGAAGTGTTTAAATCAGGCTACGTGTATGTTGTTTGGAACAATAAAATTTGGCGCGAAGTGGCAATTACGGAAAATGGTTACTTTTCAGATACGGACATTAATAGTGTTCGTGAAGGCTCTAGACCCAAAAGGCACGCCGATATCTATATGACCAATCCTGAAACAGGCGGTGTTTTCGCTTATGAGCCTTTCCAAATCGTGCAGAACGGCAAGGTGGTAAGTGAAGGCTCTTTGAATGGCTCTGGAGAGGCTCGAGTGTTCAACTTAGTTGAGGAAGAAGTTGAGATAGTCATGACTGGCTATGAGCCACAAATCAAAGAAAAGATTGAAACAAATTTGAGCCCTATTAATGCTTCTAGCCCAGTGGAGCGGAGCGCGCAAGGTTACCCTCTCCCGCATATATGGCTTCCTTACAAGATTAAAGGTGAGCCTCAAGAAGTATATTTGGCTTATAACAGTAAACGATTGAGCGAGAGTGAACTATCTGAACTAGAAAGTGATCCCGGAACTAAAGCCATAAAAGTCACTGATCTTGACCATTATAGCAGCGAGAAAAGCTTTAAAATTGGAGACGGTTCTGTTCGTCTGCTCTCAGTATTACCAAGTGCTGCGACCTCAAAACCTGAAAAATACGCAATGTTACGAAGCCAGCTAAATAAAAATGTAGCGATCGTGTATTTACTTAAATCTGTCGAGATAGTTTTCGAATATCCGGGTTATACGACGCTGGACGAGTCAGATGATTACTTTGAGTTAAGGCAAAGCGATGGTGATTGGTCGCAGCGAGTGTGCTTGCGCCAATGTATAAAAAAAGAGAATGGTTCTAGGTTGATTCGTTTTACTGGTTGGCCTGCAGAGGTTAAAGAAGTGGATCTTCTCCGTGGTTATCAGGGCAATAGTCATCACGGAAGAGATAATAAAACGATCATTTTTGCTCAAACACCCATTGCGGATTTACTGGCTTATAAGAAAAAAGATCAGACAAGTTAACAAAACAACTTATTCGGGTTGCGTTGTCACACCATTAAACGCGATCGAGAAAGATAACGAAGAGAATATAAGATGAATCTACGTCATACATTATGCTTGATTACTTTAGCGGTCTTATCTGGCTGTAATCAAGAATCGGCCAAGGAACCTGAACAACACGCGCCAAAACCTCAGACGGTTCAAGACCGAATCGCAGAAAAAAATGCTCAACAGTGGGAAGATGGTCGTGTTTATATCACAGAAAACAATTACGTTATTTATGACAAAGAGACGGGTAAACCTAAACACTTTATTTTTAAAGCTAAAGAATGGCCACGTGAAGATCTCACCAATGAAGGCTCTTATGATTTACCACGTGTAGTGTTTCGTTGGGATAACGCCCGAAATGAAGCGAAAGACCACTATGATCAAAGGGATAAAGTGTGGAGTATCAAAACGGATGGGACGGACTTGCGTCTGGTCGCAGATGAGTTTGTTGGCAAAGTTCGTCTAATGCGTGTCTCTCCAAATAATCGCTACTTGGCTTTGGCCTATTCGGCCTCAGAAGGGATGTTTAAAGTAATTAAAGATCTTAAGACGGGTGAGTATATTGAACTAGGTCGTTCACGTGGCTACCCAGAGTTTCTATGGGCTGAAGACAGCAGCTATCTTTACTACGTAGACAAGTTTAAAGACTGGAAGTACACCTTAGCGACAGGCGACAAACAGCAAGTAGACACAGAGTTTAATGAGTACTCCGTGATTTATGATGGCAAGCGTTATATGGTCGATGAATATGGGGTTGGTGTCTTTGATGAGCGCACGGGAAAGGAGCTTTACTCGATAGTGCCGGATAGTTCACGTTCTGCAGATGAAGCCCGTTTTCGTAAGAAATCAATTAGCCCAACGGGGCGCTATTCTTGGGCCGAAACTAGAACGCACCGTTATCTTATTGATACCCAAAGTAGAACCTTCCAATCAGAAGAAATCGTACCGCGAGCGGTAGGTAAACTGCGCTATTTTGAGATTTTGAGTAAAGATGCGAATTATGCTCGGGATGGAGCGGCACGGGCCATCCTCAGTAAACTAAAAGAAAATAAAGAATTTGGTTCTTATTTAAAATGGGAGCAAATAGGGACGGGCCACAGTGCCAGTAATTCTTCTCTTTACAATGCCTTTGCCAACAATGGTGATTTTGTTAAAGGGGATGAACTGTGAGCACTCATGATACCTGTAACGCGATACCTTTGCGTGCCAATTACTATTTGTTTGGTGCTTATTTTCCTGCAACTCAGGAGGGTAGAAAAAACGTCTATCCAACTTGGCACGAAGAGCCTAGCTTGCTTAAAAATAAAGACGTGACTAATCTTCGCCCGTTAGCGAAAGTGCCGATGCTTAACGTCACCGATAGCGATAGCCCTAAGCTTTGGGCTACCGACCATAAATTTAAGTTATGTTCACTGGGTAATGGAAAGCCAGATCAATATGGGGCTTTTGAGGTCCTGACACCAGAGCACACAATTCATGCTTTAGGTAGGGATCTACCCAAAGAGGGTGAGCAGACCTTCACTTTCCGCTTTCCACCCTTGCCTTTAATAGCTTCACTTTCTGAGTTAAACCCCAAAGAGTTAGCTACAAAAGTTGCAGATTTGAGTAGCCAGTTGGAAAACAGCGAAGCAAAACTCACCTTGACAGAGATCAGCATTGAACAACTGGCTAAGCCTTACGAACCAGCTGCGAACGGGGGGCTCAGCGAAGAACAGGCAGAATATAACAAGTGGTATGAAGATGTAACTGAATCGGGAGAGACACTAAAAGGCTTCGTTTTACCTGTTGTGGCGAGTTGCGCTGTGGTTTTTTCTGATCAAGGTTATGAAAGTGCGACGGTTACTTTGCAAAAATTTGACTCAACCAAAGAAGGTGGGGCATACAAAACGATAGGTTCTTCAGTACAAGCGGCATTACCTGAAGATGAGCATTCAGAAGAAAATGCTAAGCAATATCCATGCGCGATGTTTCATGTTGATCCTGCTGATTTTAAAGAAGGCTTATACAGTATCCGTGTCGAATTTATTCCAAGCCAGATGAAAAATGGCGTTCCACAGTTCATTAAAGACGCTCATATTCAGCAATTTTCTGAAGGCTTAGATACAGTCTACACTTACGAGCTACGTGAACAGATTACCTTTTCTTCAAGCACTCCGTTAGGGAAATTTGCTATTGTCAGTGGCGATATGATCTCCCTTGAGGAATCCTTGATTTATCAATACCCTCAGTACTTTGGAAATATGAAACATTATCTTCACGGTAATGTACAAGGTGTAACTGCCAATACGCCCGCTTCAAGAAGTATTGCGTTACTCAAGAATATCCGAGATGTGTCTGCTCAGCTAGGAGCAGGGCTGCTGAGCGGTAGCTTGCAAGACACTTTAGACCGTGATGGCCGCCAAGCGGTGTTTAATAACGTCTCGAAACTGTATTGGGATGCAGTTAAGTCCGAGATGCCGCCTGCGATGAAAGCGGCGGGCGAATTGTATTACGGTATTTACAGTACGAAAGAAGCGCTTGATAAGTTGCAGGAACTCCACACTCCAGCTATCGCGGGTGTTGGTTGGAAGGCGCTATTTCACGATAAGGTTTTTAACACCAATGAAGCTCGGTCAAGCGCACTAGCACTTTCTTTAGAATCACGTCTGGGTAACCGACGTGTGGTTGCCGGGCGAGTTGCGGAAGCTTGGCTTTCTGGTGGTAAAACCGTTGGTTTTAATGGCTTCGGAACGGGATTGACAGCACTTAGTTTGTATAAAAAAGCTAAACAGCTGGTTAATCAAAATAAAAAGGTTGATAAAGCAGAGCAAGGAACAGAAGAAGTTACAAAAGACTACCTTGCTCAAATTCCAGTTTGGAAGACAGCTAACCATATCCAGGAAGAAAAACTAGAACAGGCTTTAAAAGATGCGCGTGATCAATCTGGCAATCAGATTGACGCCATTCTCGTAAATAGCTCTAGAGGCGCAGGAATAAAAATAGAATTTGCCTTTAACTCGCGTGAAAAAGAGTTAAAGGATCATGCACCTATATTTAAACAGCTTGCTGCTTCTCTTGCCAACGTTTTAGAGAATGAGCCAAACCTTAGAGTAGAGATAGAAGGGCATGCTTGCCAAGTCGGTACCGAGAAAGCAAATATGCAGGTCTCGGCAGAGCGCGCAGAATATGCGAAAAAGCTGCTCATGAAGGAGTTCCCTGTTTTTGAAGGTCGTGTTTCGGTAGCCGCTTTTGGTGAAAGTAAACCTGTCTATGTTCCCAAACAAGGTGAAAAAGTCGACCGCAACAACCCTAATCTAAGACAAAACCGTCGGGTTGTAATCCGTATTTACCTGCAATCCCTGAACATATTCTTTCACCCCAGTCGCTATGGCTCGCATGCAATGGAACGCTCTAGGCTTGCTCTAGAAGCTGAGATGGTTGCGCAAGATAAAGCAGAAGTCGCACTGCGAATGGCGATTTTTGACAGTGTCGTTGACGTCGCTTCCTATATTCCTGCTATAGCTCCTGCGGCAAGAGGGTTTATGCTTGCCATAGAGGGTTCAAAGACAGCAATATCTGCGGTGAAAGTGATTGATAGTTTAATGTTGGACTCCTTCCTAGAAGAGTTAAAGCAAAGCCATGAGGTTGTCAGTGAGCTTGAAAGGCTGGCAAAAATACATATCGAGTTACTTAACGATTTGCGACGCAGTAAGGTAGATGTAGGTATTGAATGTAGGTCTTATCAGGAACTCATTACTCACCTTGAGAGCGAAGAAGTTCGTAAGGAGGTGTTAAAACGCTACCAACTACGAGCGCTTGCTATTAATGGCTTAGTGTTATTACTCGCTGACCTAGGATCTCAAACCAAACGGAATTCTAATATCTCGTTTAGGTTTTTGGTTGAGCGTTACAAGGTGAAGGAATACATTGAGAACTACATTTTGAGCGATGATTGGTCTGTACATACGATCAAAGGAAACACCTTAGCGGCTAACTGGAAGAACCGTTGTGATAACGAGTACTACACCGAATTATCGACAAAGATGCCACAAGGTGCGCAGCATTGGCCTGCTCCAATAACAACTAATAGCAAAGTTTCTCATCTCTCTATAACCGAAAACAGGGATAGCTTTAAAGCGTCAGGTGCATTTAATCAAATCTTCCCGATACAAACCATGTTGTTTGAACACCCAAATGAAACGATGTTTGATAACTTTACCGAGTCATTTAACCCGCAGGGAAGTGAGTTAAAGAAAGATGAAATCGGTTATTGTCGAATACTTGTTCAGTCAGCTCGTTATACTGAAAGTGATGAACCAGAATGGATGTCATATGATAGTTGGATTCAGCAATCTAGCAACAGTCGCCTAGGTCCATACGATAAAGTGAAAGTGCAGTTGATACTTAAAAAAGAACACAAGTATGCGAAGCCAGTTACGATTGGCTACGATCGCGTTGACGGGCTCGAAAATATTAAAGGCCCAGCTTTCAGTGACTGGATGCTGCCAATGAAGGTTAGTGACTTCAAAACTGATCCTGATGGGCGAATAAGTGCTTTTTACAAGCAACAGGGGATTGATGACGGCGCTACGTTGATTGCTATTGAGCATATTCCCTCATTCCGCTTCGGTGATGTGATGATCGACGGTATGAAACCAATGACCTCTAAAGCAAAGCTAATGTTCTCTGATGCAATGTTCAGTATGGCAGTTTCCGGAGCAGCGATATCGGGTCAGCCAAGCGACTATTTTGCAGAAGCGGATTCCTTTAAGCGCTATGTAAAAGGCGGAGGCTTCCAAAATATGCGTTACTGCTTGGGAATTAGAACAAATCAAGGGCAACATAGTTTTTATTTACCACAAGAGTACAGTCTGGGGCAGAAGTTTGATGATGCTGAAGATGAGTTGCAAATTGGCGCTTTAAGTACAGAAACTAGACTGGTTTTGCTTGATACCTACTTGGGAGAGCAGCAACTGCGTCTACGTGAACAGGACCTTATGGTAGAGAGCTTTACCTTAATGGCAGGTGAGGGAGACAAAAATACCATCCCTATACTTCATGGCATTAAACAGCAATTGGTGGCTATAGACACCAAAGCGTCTGGTTTGAACTTTTTCAGTGAAAGAAAGTGGTACCAATCGGCTGATAATATCTGGCGTGATGGTTTCTCATGGGGAAACAAAAAGAAAGACGATCCTGCCAGTATTTATGTACTGATTTTGGGTGAGAGTCATGAAAAAGCACTTTATGAACGTTTGGGTATGCCGTGGGAAGCAGTGAATATGTGTATTCAACTGGCGCTCGACGGAAATGATGGCAAGCCAGTTAAAGGTCCTCTTTACTTCACCGATATGTATCATATTGGTGAGTTTGCCTATAAAAACGAAGAATGGATGTTTACTGAATCTATTTCAGAAAACCATCGAGAACAAGTTGATGCCATGAGTGAGTTTATAGGTGAAGCTGTAGGTAGTCTCACTGAAGAGAATGAACTATCTAAGAGCAAAAACTATACGATGTACTGCATGAGGTTTAACTTGGAATATGTTGCACCAACGGGAGTTAGGTTAAAAGGTCTAAGACCGTTTGGTGGTGTAATTGGTGGTAAAGCGAACTTGGAGCTTTCGGTTGCTCATCTAAAACAAGTCGGATTAAATGGAGCTGATGACTATGATATTGGTCGTGATGCTGTAATTTCTATTCCTTCTTTAAATGCGGATAGTGCTTTGGCTGGTAATTTCTTTAGTGATATGCCTTGGTTAATTGAGAAAGAGTCGACAGAGGAAGGCGTAGACAAGTCTGCGGCTGAAACTTGGAAGCAGTATAACGAATCTCAACGCAAGAAATGGTTGAAAGATTGGATTGAGAAACAACCTGCGGTAACTCAAGCACCCAAGCCCTTGGAAAAGTCACTTGATAACCCTTCCTAGATGCAAAAAAACCGCCTTCGGGCGGTTTTTCTTTTCTTATGACTTCATACTGAATTTAGAATTTTCTTTTTAAGCCCCATCAACCCGCTGCAGAAATGTCGTATTTCTTCATCTTATGGTTGAGAGTGCTCATTGGAAGTGCCAATTGCTCGGCGGCCTTCTTGGTGTGCCAATTGCAGGCATTTAAGCAATCGATGATTATTGTACGCTCGTATTGGCTGACAACGTCCTTAAGGCTCTTTGAAACGTCTTCTAAATCCGCTTGTGCTTGCTGCTCGTAAGCAGGTTGCTCTGGGGTAGGTGAAGCTGCTTTCATGTCAATACTTGGTACATCTTCTGGGATTTGTTCGCCAAACTCAATGTGAGTAATGGTTTCAAAATCGGACAGTAGCACCGAGCGCTCAATGATGTTCTTAAGCTCACGCACGTTCCCTGGGTATTGGTAGGCAAGCAGCTGTTTACGTACATTGGCACTTAACCCTGGCGCTTGCGGCAAACCTAGCGTGTTGGTTGTGTGTTGCACGAAATGCTCAGCAAGGGGAATAATGTCTGACTTGCGAGCTCTCAATGGTGGTAATGTAATAGGGAACACATTCAAACGATAGAACAAATCGGCACGGAATCCGCCATCTTTGATTTGCTGCATAAGATTACAGTGGGTTGCGGCGATAACGCGAACGTCCACTTCAATCTCTTTGCTAGTGCCGATTGGGCGAACTTTACGCTCTTGCAGTACACGCAGTAACTTGGCTTGTAGTAGCATTGGCATATCGCCAATTTCATCTAGGAAAAGCGTGCCACCGTTGGCTGCTTCAAACAAACCGACTTTGTCTTTGTCCGCGCCAGTGAACGAGCCTTTCTTATGGCCAAAGAGTTCTGACTCTAATAACTGCTCTGGGATTGCGGCACAGTTCTGTACGATCAAAGGCTTTTCTGAACGGTTAGAGTTTTCGTGAATGTATTTCGCGATCACTTCTTTACCGGCTCCCGTTTCACCACGCAATAGAACGTCGACAGGGAGAGATAACACCTTATCAAGACGATTCAAAACATTGAGCATTTCTTCGCTCTCTGCAATAGGACCCTGATAGGTTTTTTGGGTACGCTTTTTGAGTTGAGTGTTCTCACGCATTAGGGCGTGATTGTCTGCATTGAGATTTTTAATCACTTGCCCGTATTGCTCTAACCACACAGCTTGGCGAATATTACTCGCGGCCATACGACAAAACTCAGTCAATGCAGTTTCATTGTCGATAACACTTAAATCGAGTAAGACTAACAGCCCAATGGTTTTGCTTTCGCTATCAATCAAAGGCCAAGCCAGTAAGTTCTCGCTTTTTAATCCCAGTGTCTGTTCTGTTTGATAGATGCTTTCGCAGTCATAGCCGTTGTACTTATACAACTCGTTAATCAACACCACTTCACCATTACGAATGGCAAAGTTGAATGGATCGTTCTCACTGGCTGAGTCTAACTGTAATGCTTCCCAAGGGTGGGAAACGATAGTTTTATCGTTATGGTGAGCGGTACTTGGAATCAACGCCTGCCCAGTCTGGTCCAAAACGTAAATGATGCCGTGCTTTGCGAGGGTCATTTGTCTCGCAGCGGTCAACACGGCATCCAAGGTTTGGGTAAGCTGGCTGCGATCAGCCAAAGACTGACTGATCGCAAGTAGGGCGTTACTAAGTTCGCTATGGTTAGCTGAACGCATAGGTTAGTGTTCCTTGCTCATCGACAGACACTTCGATTTGCGTATGTGAATCATCCTTGTCATGCACTAATAGCTGAGTCGATAGTTGCGGCAGTAACTGACGGTTGATGACCGCGTCGATGTTACGCGCGCCCGTTTCAGCAAGGCGACAGTTACCTAGTACGAACTCAACCAAGCTTTCTTCGTAGCTCAGAGACAACTTGTGATGGCTCTGTAGACGCTGAGAAACTTTGTTCAGCTTGTGGTGAATAATTTCTGTCATTGCTTCATCAGACAGCGGAACAAATGGTAGTACTGACATACGTGCCAACAGCGCCGGCTTGAAGTGTTGGTTCAAAGTAGGGCGAATAGCTTCTGCGATGATGTTTGCATCGATGTCTTTGGATTGATGAACCAAAGATTCGATCTCATGCGTCGCAAGGTTACTGGTCATGATGATCAGCGTGTTCTTGAAGTCGATTGTGCGGCCTTCGCCGTCGTTCAGCGTGCCTTTGTCGAACACTTGGTAGAACAGGTTCAACACTTCAGGGTCGGCTTTTTCCACTTCATCAAGAAGAACAACAGAATATGGACGTTGACGAACCGCTTCTGTCAGCATGCCGCCTTCACCGTAACCTACGTAACCCGGAGGTGAACCGATTAGGCGAGATACCGTGTGCTTCTCTTGGAACTCAGACATGTTAATGGTCGTCATAAAGCGCTCACCACCAAACATTTGATCAGCAATTGCACGAGCAGTTTCGGTTTTACCCACGCCACTTGGGCCAACCAGCAGGAATACGCCTGTTGGTGCGTCTGGGTTGCCTAAGCCTGCTTTTGCGGTTTGAATGCCTTCAGACAGTGCATCGATAGCGTATTCTTGGCCTTTGATGCTTTGTGTTAGGCTTTCTTTCAGTTTTAGCGTGGTTTCTGCTTCGTCTTGAAGCATCTTACCCATTGGAATACCAGTCCAGTCCGAGATCACATGGCTGACTTCATCTGGGCCCACTTCAAAGTGAACCAGTGGGTTGCCATTGCGGATTACATCTAGCTGTTCTTGGCAGCCCGAAATGGCAATGCGAACGGCTTCTTCATCCATTTCTGCATATGGAGAAACGTCTTGCTCTTGTTCTGAATCTTCGTCTGCAACAAGCTCTTCTTCGTTTGTTTCGCCAAAGACCAGTTCATGTAAGCGAGAGCGTAGAGCAATCATCTCTTGGATCTGCTCTTTTTCTTTGTGCCATTGCGCTTCTTGTTCTGCTAGCTCTTCTTTCGTTGTTTCCATTGCCAGTTTTAGGTCTGGAATGTTAGCAAGGCTGTGCTTGTCGCCAGTTTGCTGCAGAGCATCACGCTCAAGTGCTTCAAGCTCGCGCTGTTGAGCTGCAAGTTCTTGCTGCAGAGTCTCAACAGAAGCAGGAATGGCATTAAGGCTGATGTTCACTCGTGCACACGCCGTATCTAGTACATCGATCGCTTTGTCTGGCAGTTGACGGCCAGAGATGTAACGAGCAGAAAGTGCTGCCGCAGCAGTGATAGCATCGTCACGCACGTAAACGTTATGTGACTTCTCGTATGCTGGGCGCAGACCACGAATGATCAATGCTGCTTGCTCAGGAGACGGTTCGTCGAGTTTCACCAATTGGAAACGACGCGCAAGAGCAGGATCTTTCTCGAAGTACTTCTTGTATTCCGACCATGTTGTCGCAGCGATGGTTTTCACTTCACCACGCGCTAGGGCTGGTTTTAGCAAGTTTGCCGCGTCGCTGCCGCCCGCTTGGTTACCACCGCCAACAAGGGTGTGTGCTTCATCGATGAAAAGAATGATAGGGGTTGGCGAGTTTTTCACTTCATCCAATACTGCGTTTAGGCGTTTTTCGAATTCGCCTTTTACGCTTGCACCAGCTTGCAGAAGACCCATGTCCAGGCCGTAAAGCTCAACACCTTTGAGGTTGTCTGGTACGTCACCTTGTACAATCTTAAGTGCCAAGCCTTCTACTACTGCGGTTTTACCAACGCCCGGTTCACCAACAGCAATAGGGTTGTTTTTACGGCGACGAGCAAGAATGTCCACGATTTGGCGGATTTCTTGGTCACGGCAGAAAACAGGATCGATTTCGCCTTTGCGTGCTTTACCAGTGAAGTCTGTCGTGAACTTACTCAGTGCTGAACCATCCTCACGAGCTTGTGTTTTCTCTGAATTAGCAACTTGCGCCTCAATAGAGTGGCTTGTTAGTTCTGCAAAGTTACGCTTAAGGCTGTCAGGATTTACCGCCTCAAGGATAGAGGCGTAACCATGTTGGCCGTAACGGAGAGGGTTGCTAACAAGAGTAAGGAGTAGGGCGCCAGAGCGGATTTGTGTTTCGGATAGATCTAAAGAAGAAACCAGCCAGCTTTCTTGCAACCATTCGATTAATAAAGCAGAAAAAACAGGTTTGCTGCCATTTCCTTTGGCGTTGGTGTCGAGTGTGGATCGAACCGATTGTCTTAATAAGTTCTCAGAACAATCAAAATGACTTAATAAGACGTCAAAATCACTATTTGGCCTTTCTAATAGACTCAGTAAATAATGCTCAATTTGAACTTCGTTTGCTTTTTCAGAGACTGCAAGTGCAGCGGCGTCTTCTAATGCTACTTTTGCAATCGGGTGTAGACGCTGAATTAATGAAGAAAGGTTTATATTTATCATAGCCATTTTATTCTTTAGAGGAAAAGAGGTAGCGGCTATTATACTAAAAGTAATTGCGTTCTTTTTTTATCAAGATATTTTGACTATCGTTTGTTGGTTATTTTTAATGATTATTGTGACATTAATGTTTGTGGTTATTTTAATGGCGTTGTTATTCTAAATTAATTGATAGTAAAAGTGTCGGATTTATTAGTTTTAATGACTTTATTTACACGGTTTTATATGGTTATTTTCACTTTTTAAAGTTAGAACAATTTATTATTATCTTAATCCAACTTTTTGGTTTTTTATCCAATAAATTGTACTCAATATATTAGTGAACAATGCCTGGTATTATTTAAGTTGTTGTTTTTGTTTGATTTTTAAGGTTGGCACGGACTTTGATTATACCAACTAGTCGCGGTGATAAGCGATTTGGTGATTTAAACAAAACAGATTTTAGAAAAGGAAATAGCGATGCCAACTCCAGCATATATGTCTATCCAAGGTGAGACTCAAGGCCATATTACTAAAGATACTTACTCTGCAGATTCAGTAGGTAACACATGGCAAGAAGCTCACGTTGATGAGTTCCTAGTACAAGAACTTGATCACGTGCTAACTGTTCCACGTGATCCACAAAGTGGTCAGCCAACTGGTCAACGTGTACACCGTCCACTTGTTGTAACTAAAGTTCAAGATCGCTCATCTCCACTACTATTCAACGCACTAGTATCTGGCGAAAAACTTCCTGAGTGTGTGATCCGCTTCTACCGTACTTCAGTTCAAGGTAAACAAGAGCACTACTACTCAATCAAATTGATTGATGCGCTACTTGTCGATATCCAAACTCGTATGAACCACTGTCAAGACGCAGCAACAGCTGACCGCGTGACAGAAGAAGTGCTTAAGTTCACTTACCGTGCGATCGAAGTAACTCACGAAAACTGTGGTACTGCGGGTAACGACGACTGGCGTGCTCCACGCGAAGCTTAATTGCTCGTCGCGTAAAGATTCAGGGCCAACGATTGTTGGCCCTAATTCGATTATTTGTATCAGGTAAAAGATATGGTGAATGACGTAGAATTTAAATTTGAAGTGCCTGGATGTGGGCATGAATTTCGGGTTGAGAGCTTTCATGTTCATGAAGAGTTATCTAAGCCTTTCCACATCAATCTCTCATTACTTTCACTTGATCCAGATATCTCGTTCGATGAGTTAATACGTAAAGCAGGAACATTGACACTTTACGGACAAGGTGTTGGGGCTGCGCGTGTGTTCAACGGCGTGGTGAATGAAGTTCGTTACTTAGGGACTGGACGTCGTTTTTCTCGTTATCAATTAGTCTTGGTTCCTCAAGCTTGGTTCTTATCTCAGCGCCAAGATTGTCGTATTTTCCAGCAAAAGTCAGCGCAAGACATCATCACAGAAGTACTCGATGATGGAGCAGTCACCGATTACCGATTTGAAGTGTCGGGTACTTATCCTCCAAAAGAATACGTTCTGCAATACCGTGAGTCTGACTTGCACTTCGTGCAGCGTATGATGGCTGAACACGGTATGTGGTATTACTTTGACCATAGCGATTCAAATCATACGATGGTCATTGTCGACAGTAATGACGCGATTGCACCTTTGATAAGCTCGCCACTAAATGCTTCTTACATTGGGCCGATTGTTTATCATGCCGATGGTGGCGGTGTTGCCGATCGCGAACATATCTCTGATCTCGAGTTAGTTAACCGCGTTAGAACGGGACAGGTTACGTACACAGATTACAACTACGAACACCCTAAAATTCCACAAGAGATGACACAGGCTGGCGAGCTAGACCAAGATCTCAAGCAGTTTGATTATCCTGGACGATACGTCGACCCGCTGATGGGGCAGGTGAGAACCACGGAGTGGATGTCGGAACACATAGTCGATAATCAACAAGTGGAAGCAACGAGTGACGTAATGCGCTTAGCATCTGGTTACAGCTTTAACGTCAGTGACCACCCGCGTTCTGAGATTAACCGCGATTACCTCATGTTGTCCGTAATGCACACAGGTCAAGATCCGCAAGTGCATGAAGATGAAGCGAGTGGTATGCCAACCACTTACTACAACCAGTTCTCGTGTATTCCACGTGATGTGGTGTTTAAAGCGCCTAAACTAGCGGCACCAGTAGTGGATGGCCCTCAAACGGCGGTCGTTGTAGGACCAGAAGGTGAAGAGATTTACACCGACAAGCTTGGTCGAGTGAAAGTACAGTTCCATTGGGATCGCTACGGTGATAACAACGAGCATTCAAGCTGTTGGATTCGTGTAAGCCAATCCATGGCGGCGCCAACATGGGGCGCAGTTTATTTGCCGCGTATTGGCCACGAAGTCGTAGTAACTTTCCTTGAGGGGGACCCAGATCGTCCGTTAGTTACGGGCGCAGTTTACAACGGTTTGCATTTCCCACCGTACTCTTTGCCAGAAAACAAAACTCGTACCACGTTCCGCACGCAAACGCACAAAGGAACAGGTTACAACGAGTTGAGTTTTGAAGACGAAGCGAACCAAGAAGAAGTCTATATTCACGCTCAAAAAGACATGTCGACCAAGGTGCTCAACAACCGTTACCGTGATATCGGTCAAGATGAATTCTTGAAGGTTGCACGTCACCAAACGAATGAAGTTCATGGTGACCATAAAGAAACCATTCATGGGCATAAAACGACACAGGTAAACAGTACGTTTACGGAGACAGTCGAGCAAGACGTTACCGTTACATACAACGCGAACGAAGCCCAGTATGTGAAAAACAATTCTGACTTAGAAATTGGTGATAACCGTACGACTAAGATCGGTAAAAATGATGACTTAGATATTGGCGAAAACAGTAACCTTACTATCGGTGCGTCTAAGAGTTCAGATATTGGTGCGGATGATAACCAGACGGTTGGTGGCAACTTAACGGTATCAGTGAAAGGGAACACCGCTTATAAAGCTGATGGTGCAACGCAAATTATCAGTGGCGACAAGATTGTATTGAAAACGGGTGGTTCCTCTTTAGTGATGAACAGTGATGGTTCAATAAAGTTATCAGGCTCGGCTATTACGATCGAAGGCAGTGACAAAGTCGTCGTGAAAGGTGGCAACGTAGTGGTTAACTAACAATGGAAAAACAACCTCTTACAACAGAAGTAATATCAGAGCAGCAAGCCGAATCAACGGCTTGCTTTTCGCGTTTTGGAATAATAGTGGCTATCAATGAGTCTACGGGCAGTGTGCGAGTTGATTTTGATGGTAACCCATTTAAGCAGCCACTCACTGCGAGACTGGGACGTGGCTTTCGTCGTTCTGAACTGCAAATGGCTATCGATAATCGATTAAGTTGTCGAGTTGAGTTTTTGAACGACGACTTAAGCTTGCCTCTTGTGACGGACATTTTCTTCTCCATTCTGGATGACTCTGACGAGTTTGTATTGCGAGCGAAGAAGATGGTTATCGAGACAGAACAAGAGTTGGTAGTCAAAAGTGGTGAGACAGAAACTCGCTATAGCGGGCGCGATGGACGAATTACCACTAAAGCGAAGTACGTCACTTCTCAAGCAGAAAAAGCACAAAAAATTCAAGGCGGAACGATCGCAATTAACTAATTACCTAGCATTAGCTAATTTACGTCGAGTTAGCTAATTACTTTGTATTAACTAATTGCAATCGCGTTATGGCACGCTAATAACGGATAACTAGATGCGACAAAGAATCGGTGTCGAGCACCTAAAGGCACCCATAACCAATCAAGAAGTCGAAGGCGCGTTAGCAAAAGCTGATCGCGCTGTGAATGACCTTTCCCAGTTGCCAGTAACATGGCTGGATTTCTGTAATGAAAAGCTGTCCATTGCTTCTGAAAGTATCGGTTTTTTAATCAGGCAGCGAGTTCAAATTCACAAAAGGGGTTATCCAAGTAGTGAGTTGGCGTATCTCAAGCTGATCGAACGCCAAATTGAAGAACTGAAGCAGGTGTACTTGTCGTTTTATCGGCTAGCACCGGGGTTGATTCATCAGTTAAGAGGCCAGGAGCCAGAAATCTACAGCTGGCTGATGCTACAGGGCGAGTTGGGCTCAGAGTTGGATAACCTTTTGTGCGGATTGAGTTTACTCGAAGATATTGACGCTAAAACCGCAATGGTCATTGCCGTACAATCTCCGGTTGAATCTATGGATAGCACGCTTTCGGAGCTTATTGAGGGTAATGCGACATCCAGTGCGTTTTACTTTGAATGCTTACGTGTACGTCAAACATTAAGTGTTTCTCTCATCAAGCGCTGGCACAAAGCCAGCATCATTAGCTCTCATGTTGCTTTGCCACTGCTCGCTTTACAAGACGTGAAAGAGGGGATTGATTGGCTCAATGACAATGCAGGCAGCGAACAATATCTATTTGAACGTTTGATTACCAAACGTGACAGAGGCACTTGGTTCCGTCAGTGCTTTGGCATCGAACCAAATGGATTACCATCAGCGCAAGTGCTCACTTATGCCAAGTTACTTGAGTTAAAAGAGTTTGAGGCGTTTGATATCTCTTCTTCATTAGCACCTGTTGATTTTGCGCTGGGTGGTAATTGGAAACTGGTGCCCCAAATCATCGAGCACTTGGAAAGTCTGGAGGAAGCTGAAGGTGAAATTTGGCTTCAAGCCTTGTATGTCGTCTACGGAAAGCTTCTTCCTCTGACTCCGCAAGATGTTGGTGTCGAGTATGAATGGGAAGAGATCGTCGATCTGCTCAATGAGTGGGTGGAAGATGAAAAATACATCCAAAATCTACCAAGCCGCTTGGGTTACGCATTGAGCTTCGAGTCTACGTTAGCTGCGATGCAAGATGCTAACGTTGATGTGCTGTTCCGAGATTGGCTATGGCGTCAACTCTGTATTCAATCCAGAGCCTACGTGCCTTGGGATATGGCAATGCCGATTCATCAACAAGACTGGAACTTCAACAATTTAAAGGCCGCACCTTCTGCGAGCGAACGATTCAACTTAAGGAATAGCAATGCAGTTATGGGATATTGAGGCGCACCCTGAGCTATCACTTAAAGGTCGTTTTCAACGTGACGAAAACGGCGATGAAGTCTGGGTTGTAGTCGCCAAACGCACATGGCAATTCGATGGTGTGGTTTGGCACGAATTAGGTGAAAGTGAAATCTTCGATGATCCCCAATATTTGGGCGAAGAAGGCTTCTCTGCGATGAAAGTTGACCACGAGTTCGCGTATACCAAAGAAAACACAGATGTACTTGTTTACGGCAAAGCGCGCAGCTACGCGAAAAAGCCAGTGACATACCAAGAGTGTCGTGTGCTGATTGATGGTCATATCGATAAGACTCTCGCTATTCACGGGGAGCGAGTATGGGTTGAGCATGCTGGTAGTATAACGCTGAGCAACCCAGTCCCATTTATTGAAAAAGACATTGATTACACTTGCGCGGTAGGCGGTGATTTACGTAACCGAATAGGCGGTGGTGTTGCCGATTCCAACAAAGAATTGCTTGAACAGAAAGTACCCTCGATTTTTTATCCCCGAGAGGACTGGAGTGCCGCCGCGAAAAAACTACGCGTTGCGGGGTTCGGGCCAGTGCCTCCGTTCTTTGAGGCGCGCCAGAAGCTGGCCGGCACGTTCGATGACGATTGGATTGAGAATCGCAAGCCAATGTTGCCACTCGATTTTGATAAGCGGTTCTTCCAAAGCGCGCCTATTGATCAACAGTGCAAAGGCTTTCTTCGTGGGGGGGAGCGTTTGATGATGAGTGGTTTTTGTCATGATGACACGCTTTCATTTCGAATTCCTAAAGAAAAATACCGTGCGATCGCGACGTTTAAAGGTCAAAGTTATCAAGCTGATATGGCGATGTACACCTTATTCGTTGATGCGGAAAAGAAAACTATATCAATCAGTTACACGGCTGCGTTTCCTTGTCAGGGCAAGGAGCATTTGTTGGTGTCGACATCGATCACTAAGTTGGAAGAGGTAAGCGAGCATGCATAATTCAACAGGCCGTTACGTGCTAGGGATGGAAGTGATGACGCCAACCGGTATGAATTTAGATATTGCTAGTGCAGTTTCGTATGCTGATTTAGGAAGATTCGACCAATGTGTAGGGGATGATGGTATCGAGCGTTTTACTTACGCCAAAATCGAATACACCAAAGAAAGTGAGCAGTTTGAGAAAACGTGTGAGTTAATCACCCACTTGCTTGATTCATTGTTAGCACAGTTACCACGTTCATTGAGACCAATACCTTTGCTTATAGCTGTGCCTGCGTCTGTTTCACTAGTAAAGGTGCAAGAATGGCTTGGTGAAAGTAACTATGCTGAATTTCTCTCTGTGGTGAATGCTGTTCATGCCAGTGGGCCCAGTTTCGTTCTCCAGGCCATGAAATCATTGGATAAATATGATGCTATGATGTGTATCAGTGTCGATTCCTTGGTGAGTTCGATGCAAACACTCATCGACGATGCGATGGTAATGAGTACCAATAATCCATGGGGCGTTATTCCGAGCGAGGGTGGGGCGGGTTTAATTCTTTGTCGAAAAAACACCGTAGAAACATTGAAACTTAAGCCTCAAGCGCAGCTTGGCTACATTGATACGGAATTAAACACTTCAGACCGAAGAGGCATGTTTCGACTTGTTCAACGTGCGAGTAAAAAGCTCGATTCATTTGGTGAAGTGTATTCCGATATGACGAACCTGCGCATGCATTCGGAAGATTACGGCTTTGCTCTGGGGGCGAAAGCAGAACGATTCACGAACCCAGAACAACCGCAGCTTATCAATGAGTTGTGGGGCACAATGGGTAGTTGTTCTTCTCTCGCTTTAATTGCCTTTGCGGTCAGAGAGCACCACTTTAAGCAACCAACTACATTGTTAATGTTCGACTTTCATGGTGACAAAGGAGTTCTCCAATTACTGCAATGTTAGTGGGCACTCATCGATCAAATGGCAATGAAAATATACTCATATTATTAGGTTGAAGTTTGTAACACGAAAAAGCGTATAACTCATGCAGTGAAAGCGTAAGTAAAAAGGTCTAATAAGTTAGTAATAATAACTAAAATAATAGGCTTACTGTTTGTTTTAAATACCAACCTTGATACAAGTACGTTCAAGAAAATATTATTCAACTCTAATAATATTTATTCTATGAAAGAGTACTAAGTGTCTAATAATCAGAGTACAGCCAAAGGATATATCGATCAGTTGGTTGTTAAAGCTATTGAGAAAAAGAAACTGAATGAGCAAAGGCTAGCAGAAAAAAATAAGCCGAAGCTTGAGTACGTGCTTTTTTCACAGTTTGATGTATTAGACAAGCTTCCTTCTAAAAATGGTAAGACAACGGTTTACCATCTTGCAAAAAAAGGGCAGCCAGAGAAGCAAATCTGTTGCAAAGTTATCAATGATGACTCGCCAGAATTTGCGAGCAAAATGTTGATTAACGAAGCGAGCAGGCTGGAGCTTTCTCAACACCCTAGCGTGGCTAACTTTGTAAAAATCGGCAACGAATTCGAACGCCCATATTTGATGTACGAGTGGATCCAAGGTGAATCACTGGCAGAAAAAATGGAGCGTCATTCTTCTAAAGGCTTCCGCCACGACCACATCGCTTGGTTGGTGTATCAACTCGCTGGCGCTCTAGAGTTTATGCATACAAGAGGTATCTGCCATCTTGATATTAAACCATCTAACGTATTAGTGAGTGAAGGCGATTACGTTAAGCTCATTGATTTCGGCGCTGCTCGTTACATTGGAGAGACAGAACCTTACGCAGAAGCAAGCTTGAGCTACGCTTCCCCTCTTTATATAGAAACTGGCATCGCGGAACCGCAAGATGATGTTTACTCTCTCGCTTTGCTCGCTGGACACCTATTTTTAGGATCAATATTTGGTGATGCTTGGAATAAGCAGTTAAAAGATCGAAAGCGTCCGGCTTTGATCCCGGCTCATATTTGGAAATTGCTGAAAGAAGTCATCAACAAACCAAGAGGGCATGGCTATACCGCTATTTCTTTTGCTCAACAGTTAGCGCGAATCGATACGCAATCAATTAGCTCAAATTCTAACGCACCAATTTTCAGTAGCTTGCGTAACGCGGACTTGCTGCTTACACACTGTAAGCCAAATGATAAAACGGCGTATGGTCGCTTTAAGATATTAGAGGCGAGCTTAGTGTTGAGTGTGCTGGCAACAGCAGGAAGTTATTTGTATCAACAGAATAAAGATCAATTGGATGCCATTTTTTCCCGAGGTGTCACTACTGTAACTCACGTTATTACGCCCTCTGAAACGGCTTCTTTTTTGGCTCAGCCTCCATGGAAAATCAAAGAAGAATTGTCTCAAGCTACTCAGAGTATTGATATGACAGTAGCTTATCGAACAGCATATCAAGCTCAGCAGTTAAGCCTCTCGAATTTATATGAAGAAAAACAGGCTCAGTTAACGTCGTATCAATCGTTAGCGGATGGCTTACCAATGGCATTAGTCGAATTACGTAAGGAGCTTGTCACCTTGCGAGAAACCCTTGTTAGTGACGGTGCTCTGTTTCCATATGCGGATGAGGCGTTGACTAAAGTGATGTCTGGGTTAAATGTCGCGTCTATCGATTCCATGAAAGTATCTGCCATAGCTGGCAGTCGAGATAAGCAGATTGCTCGCTTAATTTTAGATGGTGAAGCTAAGCTCGCAGAAAATGAAATGAAAGAGACATGGTTGTTAAACCAGTCACAAGCCTATTTCTACAACCAAATCTTACCAAAGGCTGTGATGGAAAATATTAATGACTCCATCGATAAACATGCAGAGGCGCACTTTTACACCAAAGCAATTGAAGAAGCCGAATTAGCCAAAGCCTACTTCGGTAATACGCCAGAACTAGACAAAAAAATAAAGGATTTAATCGTCGCAAGAAGCGAATTTATTTTGTTTAGCACCGTGATGGAGCAATCCGTTTACGACAAACAAAAGCTACATGAATCCCTTGCCGATTTAGAACGGAATGCACCAAGTAAATTTACAGAAATCACGAAAATTCTAGATAGCATGGCGTCAGATGCGATTGAGCAGAGCCATCGATTATCTAAGCCAGCAAATGGCGCAATTGCGGTAGCGCGTGCGTTGAGAGATTACTTGACTGAAGGAGACGTGAATTTTGTCCAACATTGATATCGATCGTCTGCTTAATCCTATTTCTGATGAATCTCCAGTGGGAAACGATGCCCGTTACGAGTTTTGCTACGAAATGATGGAGTCCGAAGTGAAGAAATTCGGTTCCTTGTTTGGCGAAACAGTAGATTGGAGCGTGGTAAAAACGCACGCGACTGAAGTTCTAGAGCACCACAGTAAAGACTTAAAAGCCATTTGTTACCTCGTTCGCGCGCTAACAGAAGAGTTTGGTCTGCAAGGCTTTGAACAAGGTCTAAAGCTGCTTAGTGAGGCGTTAAGTCGCTTTGGCGTTGAATTGTATCCTTCGCGAAAGCGGGGTCGAGATGGCGCGGTCGAATGGTTGAACCATCAGTTTAAACTGGTCAGCAGCAAGTTAGCGGAAAGCGCTCAGTCATGGGATTTGGTATCAAACTGCATTTCGACTATTGAAGAAGTGCAGCGCCAGTACGACGAGGTTTACCAAGACTCAGAAGCGGATTTCTTTGAGATTCGCACTCAACTCAATGTTTTATCTCAACAAGCGGCGGCTGATGAGCAGAGCGATGATTCAGTCGTTAACGTTGAACAAGCGGCGCCTGCACCAGCTACGCAGTCTGCTGCCGAAGAAACGCCAGCGCAGAATGAAGTGCAAACCGCACCGGTGAAGGCGGTTCCGCCGGCCCCTAAACCTGCGCCAGTTAAGAAAGCGGTAGCAAAAGAAGTCGATGTCGATACGGACTTCTCTTCGCCTACGGCTTCTAAGCGCACCTTGAAGAAGGTTGCGGAAGTCATGCTTCATGCGAACCCAAGTGATCCGCTGGCTTACCGGATTTATCGTCATCTGACTTGGGATGACATTGATGGTCTACCCGACCACCAAAATAATCAAACGCCTTTGA
Organism: Vibrio sp. 1731; assembly: GCF_033339955.1. NCBI lineage: Bacteria > Pseudomonadati > Pseudomonadota > Gammaproteobacteria > Vibrionales > Vibrionaceae > Vibrio > Vibrio sp. 1731. The sequence continues at coordinate 138,170 of NZ_JAWOVO010000006.1, forward strand.
GCTTGGCAGTGTCGTCCGATCAACAAGCGGAATACCGAGATAAAGCTGAACAAGAAAGCGACATCGACACCATTAAGCGTTTGGAGCGCACATTAACGGATGCGCCGTTTTGGCTGACGGGCCATTACTTCGTGTATTCGATGCTTAATAACTTGGGCTTTGATGATGCAGCGCTTGCTGTGAAACAAGAAGTGACGCGTTTTGTTGAATCGCTAGAGGGCATCGAGCACCTCTCATTTAAGAATTCTATACCATTTGCAGATGAAGCGACCTTGAGCTGGTTATCGACTCAAGATACTACTTCTTCGACTTCTCAACCCGTTGTTCAAACGGTTGTGATTTCGCAGGAAGACTCGCTGCCAATGGAGGATATCACTCTAGAAAATCTAGGGGAATGTGCCGCAGAGCTTGCCCACAAACTTGAGCTGGATAGCTCGGGACGAGGGCAGTTCATGCTGTATTTACAATTGATAGCAGCTTACCAGTCTGTTGGATTATACCCGTTGTGTTTGCCGTATCTTGAGAAGGGGTGGGAAGTACAAAAAGCGTTTAATCTCGCGAGCTGGGAACCCCACTTATCGTCACAGTTAGAAGACCTAATTCGAAAAACACTCCATCGGTTATTTGGAAGCAAGGATCTTCTACCTGAGAAGTATGAAGAGTGGAAAGCAATTTACGACTAATTAAAGAGTTAGATAAGGAACGAATTATGTCACGTGACGGCTCGGTGGCTCCTAAAGAGCGAATTAATATCCGTTATGTTCCAGCAACTGGCGATACGCAAGAAGACGTAGAGCTGCCGCTAAGCATGATGGTAGTTGGCGACTTTACTGCGCGTGCAGATGAGACACCAATTGAAGAACGTACTCCAATTAACATCGACAAAGACAACTTTAACGAAGTGCTAGAGGGCATGTCTCCAAACGTTAAAGTCAACGTTGAAAACCGTCTTTCTGATGAAGAAGGCGGCCAGATTGGTGTTGATCTGACGTTCCAAAACATGAAGGACTTCTCACCTGAAGCGATCGCGAAAAGTGTACCTGAACTAAACAGCCTACTTGAGCTTCGCGAAGCCTTGGTTGCACTTAAAGGTCCTCTAGGAAACGTGCCTGCGTTCCGTAAGAAGATCGCATCGGTTCTTCAAGATGAAGAAGCGAGAAAGAAACTGTTGGATGAACTAAGCATTGGCAACGACCAAGACGCGAAAGAAGAGTAAGGGATATCATGTCTGCAGAAGCACAAGCGCCAGAACAAGAAGCAGCCTTAGTTGAATCAGGCTCACTTCTGGATAGCATTCTTAACGAAACACGTTTAAAGCCAAGTGATGAAGGTTTTGACGTTGCAAAACGCGGCGTAGAAGCATTCATCAGTGAGCTACTAAGCAGTTCGAACACAGAGAAAGTCGACCAATCTCTGGTTGATCTGATGATCTCTGAAATCGACCAAAAATTGTCTAAGCAAGTTGATGCAATTCTTCACAACGAAGAAGTTCAAGCGATTGAATCAACGTGGCGTGGCCTTAAGTACCTGGTTGATCACACTGACTTCCGCGAGAACATTCAAATCGAACTGATCTCTGCGAAGAAAGACGAAGTTCTTGATGACTTCGAAGACGCTCCAGAGGTGGTGAAGTCTGGCCTGTACAAGCAAATCTACACACGTGAATACGGCCAGTTCGGTGGTAAACCTGTTGGCGCCGTCATTTGTGATTACGCTATGTCTGCCTCTTCGCCTGACATCAAACTGATGGAATACATGGCGAACGTAGGCGCAATGTCTCACGCACCATTCATCACGTCGGCATCGGCTAAATTCTTTGGCCTAGACAGCTATGAAGAGCTGCCAAACCTAAAAGATCTGAAGTCTGTATTCGAAGGTCCACAGTACGCGAAATGGCGTGGTCTGCGTGAGCACGAAGATGCACGTTACCTAGGTCTATGTACGTCTCGCTTTATGTTACGTACGCCTTACTCTGTAGAAGATAACCCAATTAAGGCGTTTGACTACGATGAGCAAGTGACAGACAGCCATGATAACTACCTATGGGGCAACTCAGCGTACGCGATGGCGTCTAAGATCAGTGAATCATTTGCTAAGTACCGTTGGTGTCCGAACATTATTGGTCCTCAAAGCGGTGGTACTGTACAAGATCTACCGGTTTACAACTTTGAAGCTATGGGTCAAATCGAGACTAAGATCCCAACCGAGATCCTGGTTTCTGACCGTCGTGAGTATGAGCTAGCAGAAGAAGGCTTCATTGCGCTAACCATGCGTAAAGGTTCTGACAACGCGGCGTTCTTCTCTGCAAACTCTGTTCAAAAGCCGAAAGTGTTTGCGAATACGCCGGAAGGCAAACAAGCCGAGATGAACTACAAGCTAGGTACTCAGCTTCCTTACATGTTCATTATCAACCGTTTAGCGCACTACATCAAAGTGCTACAGCGTGAGCAAATTGGTTCTTGGAAAGAGCGTTCTGACCTAGAAATCGAATTGAACAAGTGGATTCGTCAATACGTTTCTGACCAAGAGAACCCGCCAGCGGAAGTTCGTGGTCGCCGTCCGCTTCGTGCTGCGAAGGTTGAAGTATCAGACGTAGAAGGCGATCCAGGCTGGTACAAAGTATCGATGTCTGTACGTCCTCACTTCAAGTACATGGGCGCAAGCTTCGACTTGTCTCTAGTTGGTAAGCTAGACCAATAACCCATTACTGAAACCATCAAGCAGCCAGTGAAGACTGGCTGCTTTTTTCGTAGGATCGCATATGGAAAAAGGTTACCGTCTTTTAGAGCGGATCGAGCTAGGAGAACCAAAAAACTGCTACGAGAAAGTGGTGTCTCATAAGCATTTGATTGAATCCATTCACTCGCATCTCGCTGACTTGTTGAATACGCACTCCGGCAACGCAATGATCGACAATGAGTATGGTCTGCCAGATTTTAACGACGTACTTTCTAACAACACAAACCTCGTTCGCCATATTCAAAAAAACATCACGTCAACCATAGAACGCTTTGAGCCCCGACTGTTTAATGTCGAGGTTCATTACCGTGAAGACCACCATAATCCATTACAACTCGGCTTTGGTATTCGCGGCGAAGTTTCCCATAACGGCGGTAAAGTCCCAATGTCGATCGATGTCTACATGGGAACCGACGGCCAATTTAACGTTTAGTAGGTGCCACTTGAGTAACAGTAAATACTTTCAAGATGAACTCACGTATTTACGCGAGTCGGGTAGTGAGTTTGCCAAATATCATCCGAAGTTAACTCACTTTCTCTCTGAAGGAACTTTTGATCCAGATGTCGAACGATTGCTGGAAGGTTTTGCTTTTTTGACCGGACGCATCCGCGAAAAGATTGACGATGAACTTCCTGAGCTAACGCAATCTCTGATGACTTTGCTGTGGCCACATTACATGCGTTCGATCCCGTCTTTGTGCATTAGCGAACTAAAACCGCATACCGGAAGTGTTACTGAGAAAACCGTGGTGAAACGTGGTGCGGAAATGGCTAGCGAGCAGGTAGAAGGCACGCAGTGTTTGTTCCGTACTTGTTATGACGTCAATCTATACCCAATTACGATTACTAACATTGAACAAACTAACAGCCGCACCAGTTCGATGATTGATGTAACGTTATCGACGGAGCATGGCCTTGAGCTGTCTCGGATAGGTTTAGACACGCTGCGATTGCACCTGCATGGTGAGATTCATATTACTCGCACTGTCTTCTTATGGCTGTTCCGTTATCTAGATTACTTCGAGTTGGATGTTGGTGGTGGCTACAAACACCGCCTAGGGCCAGAATACGTTAAGCCAGTGGGGCATGAAGAAGACGAAGCGCTGCTGCCTTACAGCAAAAACTCCTTTGCAGGCTACCGTTTGCTGCAAGAATTCTTCTCTTTGCCAGATAAGTTCATGTTCTTCGACATTAAAGGCTTAGAGTGGCTAAAAGGCATTCCACAGCGCAGTACGGTCAAAATCAAATTCCACTTTAAGCGTGCTTTGCCTTCAGAGGTGGTGCTTAAAGATAAACACTTAAGGTTGCACTGCACACCTGCGGTTAACTTGTTTGAAAAAGACGGCGATCCAATCCGTTTAGAGCATCGACGAAACGAGTACAAGGTGCGTCCACAAAGTAACACTCAGGAGCATTACGAGGTTTATTCCATTGAGCAAGTGGAGAGTTGGAGTAAAGACGAGCGTCGCCGAAAACCACTGATTGAATTTGAATCGTTTGAGCACCAAATCAACCAGCGTGATAAGCGAGAGTTCTACAAATCCAAAGTGGGCGAGCGAGTAAGCGGAAGAGGGTTAGAGCGCTATATCTCATTCCATACTCACAATGGCGACATCGCGGATTTAGGGACTGAAACAGTATTGATGAAACTGCAATGCAGTAACGCGGACTTAGCGGAGCGCCTGTCAGTAGGGGACATCACGTACGCGACGCACAAATCGCCAACGTATGCGACGTTTAAAAACATTACTAAGCCAACACAGTCAGTAAGTCCTCAGGTTAATGGTGAACTTCAATGGCAGTTGATTGCCAACATGTCGCTCAACTACTTGTCTTTGGCCAATATCGATGTGTTGAAAGTGTTGCTCTCGACTTACGACTTCCACTCTCGAGTCGATAGACAAGCCCACCGCGCGTCGATTCATCGACTTGATGGCATTATTTCTTCAGAGATGAAACCAATCGATCGCGTATTTCGTGGTGTATCTGTGCGTGGTAACCAATTCAAGCTCGTGACGGACTCTAAGTTCTTCGTAAATGAAGGCGATATGTTCCTTATGGCCACGGTATTGAATGAATTTATCCGTTTATATTCGAGTGTGAACTCCTTTACCGAACTAGAGGTGTTCGATGAAGCGACGGGCGAGGTTTACAACTGGGCAAGCCTAATCGGGCAGCAGACGATACTATGATTAACACACTTTCTGATAAGTCGAATGAGTTTAGTTTCTACCAAGCGGTGTTGCTGTTAGAGAAACACTACCAGCTGGAGCCAAACTCAAATTTTGTTGCCGTGGGCGAGAACAAATACTTTCACCAAGAGCGAATTGAGTTCAGCGTGTCGCCAAACCTGTGCTTTCCAAAGAGTGATATGGACTTTATTACTCATATGGAAAGAAACGGACAGCAATATTCACGTATTGAGACGAACTTTCTTGGCTTGCATGGTTCAAGCTCGCCCCTGCCAGCGTCTTACACTGAGAAACTCGTCGGTCGTGATCCCGATGATAACCCAGTGAAGGATTTCTTCGACTTTTTCCACAACCGCTATACAAGCTTACTGTATCGTGTTTGGAAGAAATACCGATATCACGTGCAGTACAAAAGCGGGGCAAGCGATGCGTTTTCTGGGCGCATACTGCATTTGGCTGGTCTCTCTAGTGTTATGCAAGATTGTGAAGTCGCGGAGTTAGATCGAGCGAAAGTTCTGTCTTACGTGAACCAGTTATCTACGCGTACACGTTCACCTAAGCTTATTTCCGGTATTGTTTCGCACTACTTTTCACTGCCGAATGTGCGAATCGAAGAATGGGTTTATAGACGCGTAGAAATCGCTGAAAGCCAGCGTAACAAACTCAATCGTTCCAATTGTGTATTGGGGCAAAGCTTACACTTGGGACAAAGCATTGCGGATTTGAACGGCAAGTTTAACTTGTGTATCGACAACATTGATTTTGAAACGTTTAAGCAGTTTTCCTACGATGGTGAGTTACATAAGACGCTGGTGGGCTTGATGCGCTTTATTCTGCGTGACCCAATGTCGTGGGACCTAAAGTTGACAGTTAACCTAGACAGTATTCCAGAAAACAAACTGGGTAATGGAGAAGGGAACCAACTAGGTCAAACGTTCTGGCTTGGCAACCCAGGTGATAAAGACGCCAAAATTCGACTTATCGGAAGCATATAAGAAAGCCGCTCAACGAGCGGCCCTTTATGTTTTCCTCGAAGAGGTCAGAAAAGCTTAACGACTGATCGGCTGATGCAGTACAACGGTAGTATCAAGCCTTTGAATGCCGTTAAATGATTCAATTTCATTACAAAGATGATGAATAGACTGCAGGTCGGGCGCTTCAATTAGGGCAATAATATCAAAGTTGCCACCAACAACGCTCGTTAAGCGAACCTCAGGGATTTCTTTAAGTGCATTCGTTACATCATTCTTCTTACCCTTTTCACAAGAGATCAGTAGATAACTAGCGGCTTTTCGCCCTTCATTTTCTACGCGAATCTGTGCGGTATAGCCTTTGATAATACCGGTCTTTTCTAAACGATTAATTCTTTCTGCTACTGCTGTTCGAGACAAACCAATGTTTCGGGATAGATTCGCAATCGACTCTCGCCCATTCGACAATAGACTTGAAAGTATTTTTCGATCTAATTTATCTAAACCTTGTAAAGTCATGTTTGAAATCATGTGTTCTGCCTATTTTGTTTTTATATTGTTATTAAATCGACTCTGGGAGCGTAAAGTTATACAGCTCAGCAAGAGTGAATGGGTTTTTCTGTGTCAACGGAGTGATGCGTAAGCTCAAGTCCCTCCCTGACACTTTTATGTCACTGACAAAGCTGCCGTTATGAGTGTTTGTCAAGGTCGAGTCACCTAGCAATCTGTATATCGCCCATTGACCACTCTTATTTAAAACGTGCTGTCTGCCTTCATCGGTTACATCCTGGAGTGTGATACTAATATTGAAGTCACCATTTTGCGGTGGCCATGCCATTTCACGAATGCGGCTTGGACCGTGGTAGTAACTTATATTGGTATCTGCAATTTTTAAGCTCGCTCTAATCGCACTAGAATCAAGATCGAGTACTCTTGCACTAAACGGAATATGAACGCGGTTAGTGCTTTTATTAATTAATGTGTCTCGAATAACGTTATAGTTACGCAGTTGCACTAACAGAGCCGGAGAGATTGGCATCGTCTCGCCATCCACCTGTTTTGGCGTCCACAAATTGGTATCGTAGAACGGTGCAAAATTTTTCTGAATAAATGTGTCTAACAAGCCACCTGAAGCAAACAGTAATTCAAAATCTTCAATTGAGATTTCCTCAGTCGCTGTTAGATCAAATGGGTATCGTCCTAGCCCTATCTCTTTAAACTTGGTGTAAATCTCGCTGTACCATTGGGTTTGAATGCCTTTAGCGGACTCTTTAATCATGACTGACCAGCTTTGTTGAACCACATCTAACAACCAGCTACGAACGGGTTCCGGTGATTTTTGGGCAATCTGTTTAAGTTTGATTAATGGGTCAGCTTCACTGCTGTTCATTCGATGCTGAGCTGCCGCTAGCGCCGCCATTTGCGGGTCAGGTGCATCAGCGATGTCTTTCATATAAGTGCGAACACGGCTTAACGCTGTTACGGTCTCATCCCAAGGAGTAGGGGAGTTTGGTGTTTCACTGACCTGAAGTTGGTTTAATAAGTGAAAAGCTTGTTCAACACGTTTCATCAACAAGTAATCAGGCTTAACTACTTCCTCTACTGCGTCTGATGCGGAGTCTGCCGCTGCCACGAGTTTCGGGTCTAGTTTTGAAATCAGAGCATTTTTTTCACCAACGGGTGAAAATTGTGTGTTGGCATAGACCTGCTTCAGTACGGTTGTCATTGGTGAAGAAGGGCCCGAGATTAAGTCTATCGCGTTCGTTAGATCGCCGACATTGTCATAGTTTTGGACTTTTAGTTCACTCAGCGCATTGCGCCAATTACTGATGTAGTCGTCAGTATATTTTTTACGTACTTCCTCTTTGAAGGCTTCTTGTTCTTCACTAGTAGGAATAACGTGTTGTGACAGACCTAAAACCCAGTTGTCACTGATGACTTGTTGTGACATTAGGTCCACGCGTGGTCGATAAAAAGTACTAAAACCAGTGGAGGTATAGATCTTATCTACGATCAAGCGTTCACTATCGATTGGTGTGTTGAATACATTGCTAAACTCAAAACCCACAGCTCGTTGCAGATCTAGGGTTCCTAAATCAATCGAATTTGCTTCGTTTAAAATGCCTGCATAAACGAGATCAACATTCGAATTTGCTAGCAGTGAGCGACGTGTTGCGCGAACAAGATCCATATTGATATCAATTGGATCAAACTGTGTGCGAAAGTAAGCGTCCAAATAGCGCATCGCCTGATTGACGACGTCACTTTGGTTGCTCAAATCGTTCATCATTTGGAGAGTTTGATGACGCAAAAAACGGATATCACGCTTTGTTGGATCGTTTAGCATTAGATACCCCTTCAATAGAGGTAAAGCGCGTGTAAAAGTGTTTTGATTTTGTGTCAGTTGTAGACGGTAACCTTTCTCAATGAGAGGTATCAACTGTTGAGCAACGTCCTTAAGTAATGCTTCGTAAGCGATGCGAGTGCTTTGATCCAAACGGCTAATGTTGAGTGGTAATATCTCTTCATCCAAAGCCTTAGAACCTTTAAGCCACGCCCCATAAGAAGGCTCTATTGCTTTCGTCGCCTTCGCTAAAAGCTCATTGAATCTTGCATCTTGCTCCACTTGCGATTTGTCATCGATACTCAAGAGTTGATTCATCACGTGTAAGTTACTGTCTAATGTCGTGAAAAAGAAGTAACTGCCCCCAGTAAGCAGGATAATAGAGCCGAGTATTGCCAAACGGCTTTGTCTCTGAATTAGACGAAGATACGTCTTGTTTTCGCCCGCAAAGTCGCTTTCCGGCAATATTTGTGAATCAATCAGAAAGCGAGAGAAATAAGGCGTTTCTGTTAACTGTGTATGCTCTGACGCGATAATAGGTAAGTTGAAGTAATTACTACAACTTTTTGCAAGCAAATTGTACTTGCGACCGCCTTGCAGACTCGAACTAAAGAAAATCTCACGGATGTCTAGTGAATAGACACCGTTGTTAACATCACATAGACGCTCAAGCACATAGCTGACTTCAGACTGACATAGCTCAAACTGCTTAGGGAAAGCGAGTATTGCTTGTTTCTCATCAATGTCCGTTGAATTAGCGGATGCATCTAGCGCATTACTTTCAAGCACTCTCACTAGATTTCGATAGCTATCGCGGTAGTACTCTGCAAATACACCCTTGGCTTCTTTTAGTGGGATAGAGAGGAACTCAACACGTGTCTTGAGAGAGCTAAAGTGCATGTATTCTTTAAAGCCATCTAACTTGTCTAGCTTTGACATAATCAAATAGATTGGCAATGCTGAAGACGTTTTAGAGTTGATGGTACTCAAGCGCGCCAATAACGACGAAATGGTGTACTCTTTTTGTTCTGGCTCAGAGACGATCATGAACTCGAAATCGATGAAGAATAGACACCCAGAAAATGGCTTTCTAGGTCGATGATGAATAACTTCTTCAATGAACGTATTCCATAAAGAAGCATCACTGCTTGATACTTCCTGGAACACTAAGCGTTGGTCTGGTTTGATGTATACAGCGCTGTCAGATTCGTACCATTCAAAAAAGTCATTCTTAGCGGTTCTAGTGCGATCCATCGGTTTAATTGCACTAGAATTAAATAAAAATTGACGTCGCCCTGACCCTTTATTACCAAGCATCAGGTAAATTGGTTTCTTGCCTGAGTTAGCAAGAAGAGGCTGGATAACCATAGAAAGTGCTTCTTCCTCGGTTTCCAAATGTTGAGCTTTAGCGTTGTTCTTTTTCTTCAACCATAATGTGAATTGAAAAATGACGTAAACAATGGCGATAGCACCAAGGGTCAGCCAAAGATAAATTTGATCGATTTCGTCAAGAAAAAGCAGATAAATAGTGGTGATAATTGCAGCCACTAAAAACATCAATATGGTAGAAATCACCACTGGATTTCTAAACAGTTTTTGTTTGAACATAAGCCTAAAACTTCTTTAATTGTATTGTTATTTATTGTCAGTTTTTTCAGCTTGTAGCTGACTCAATTTATATAGGTAGATGTTCAGTAAAAGGGTTGCGCGGTCAATTTCCTTTTGCTGTGAATACTTTTCAGCGTATTCAATACGACCTAAAAGCGGGAATAACGAGTTACTGTATTCGTACGCCTTTTCAGAGTTCTTATCTACATTCTGTCTAGCTACGTTGGCAAACACCGTTCTTGCGTCTGAGAATCGCTTATAAACATCCATAAACTGGTCTTCTAAATGGGCGCTCTGTGTCAAAAAGTTCTGACGTAGTTGCTGTGCAGAAGACGAATCCGGATAGATTGCGATTAATTCATTGGTCAAGCTATCGAGCTCGCTGACGTTACTTACTTTTGCCGAGTCTAAAAACCAGTTATTCATCATAATATCGACACGATTAATGGCCTGCGTTTTCAATGACTGAGCATATTTTTTATTTTCGTAATCTAACGAGGCGACCAAATTTACAAGTTCATTAAGTGAAGCTTGATTAATTTTTTGTTCCAATGTTCGATAACGTTGTTGCTCGTACATGAAATGTGAACATATCGCAGTAACAATCAAACCAATAACGAAGTAGATCATAAATCGACCAGACTTTGCCGGTGATGCTTTCTCTTGGCTATTTAGGTTGGGTAATGACACCGGTGCCGGAGAGGGAGACACATTCACTTTAATTTCAGGTGCCTTCTGCGTTGCTGCAGGAGCGCTAGTGTTGGCTTGTTTTTTCTCGCGTAACTCAGCCGCAATCTGTTGTTCTTTTATCTGCTCAATCCATTGATTCAAAATACGGCGAATGCGACCTAATGACGGCGCTTCAATACCGTAATGAAGACGAAGCTCTTCCTCAATCCTCAAGCATAATTGATGTGCTGCCTCTATCAATGGAAGCTCTTCTGGTAACGCCCGATGCTTATTAATTCGTTTTTCAGTATGCTCTACCATCCATTCAATAGCGCTCATTCGTGCCTTTGACTTTGAATGCTCTGGATACGCGTTGAACCAATATACGACACACACATCAAGTATTGAGTTTAACCCTTCAACAAGGCCTCTTAAGCCGTCGTTATAGGTTGACGCAACGGTAAAGTAACAGCAACAACGTAGGTCTTTCGCTTGGGTACTCAAGATCTTTTTTGAGAGTGTTTGAACCGTTTTCCACGAGACTCTCCCTGTGACTTTATTCAGGTTGTTTATTTGACGTTTAATTTCGTCAAAATCCTCAGAACCATTAGGATTAGAGCCGCTTGGGTTATTTTCATCGATTGGTCTTCGAGCGAAGTCGGTAAAAAACATAAAGAAAGTTCCAACTGATCATATAGAAGTATTAAGTTATATAGGATTTCACTACTGTTATATTAAATTATAAGCAGTGCACATCTGCCGCAATTCTATAGACAAAATAAGCGGATTAGATAATAAAAATTCATTAAAAGAAATTAAATTACTTTTAGTGTGATCTTTGTTCATAATATTAATATCAATAGTTAAGTATATTTATAAGAAGAAACTTATATATGAAGATGAGAACGTTGATTAAAAAGTAACTAAATTGTTATCGGAGATTACGGTTTGTTCAATTAGCAATCAAATTCTGTGACTTCTATTTAAATAGAAAGATTTACTGTCTCGTCACTTAATCTGTAGTCGGTTCTTTAGTTTTTGTTTGTAGGTAAAACAACCAACCTGATAGTTGAAATGTATTAAATTATAGGTGTTTTTTTAGGCTTATTGAAAAAGAGAATATAATTGATATCTTTCGCCTCTAAGTAGAATATCGGTTTTCCTAGAGGGACGAAATGCTAAAACCAAGTCAAATTGGGCTGATTTCAGCCATGTGTCTATTTTCTTCTGTTGCAATGGCAAAAGGGGAGCGATATGGACTCTCTACCAGTATCTTGACTATCGATAGCATTAAATACGATGAAGGTAAAAGTGGTGAGCAGGATACGCTTAGGTTCGGCTTGGTTCATACTCGTCCTATTGATGAAAACAATAACCGTTGGCGTTGGTGGTTAGGGCTAAACTATCTAGCAGAAGATATTGAAGCGCCAGCAAACGGCTTATATCAAGAAGCGACGAACTATGAACTTCGTGTTGTTCCTCAATATGCGTTGACTTCTTGGAGGGTTTTCACGCCATATGTTGGTGCGGGCTTGTCTGTCGGTTACTCGCAATATTCTAATCGCTGGCAAGTAGACCAAGAGGGCTATCGTTATGAGAGTGTTGAAGACATCGACCAGTTTGAGTTAGGTGCGGTTGTGACCCTTGGTACTGCTATAAAGTTAGGCAGTAATCCTGACGCCCATATACAAATTATCCCGCAGGCCTCTTATATCCTTCCGGTTGTAAATGATGGAATTGGTGGGCTTGAACTATCAGTTTCTTTGCTCTTTTGAGGTTCGTAAATGTACTCAAATCAGCTAGTTTTATTTATCTCAAAGTGTCCAGAGGAATACACCGGTGCAAAGCATATTGAAATGCCTGAAAGTGGTGGTTCGATAGGTCGTTCCCCAAGCTGTAGCGTGTCTTTAGCCGATCACAACCGCTTTATATCGGGCACTCATTGTTTGCTCAGCGTGTATGGAGATACCTACTATATAAGTGACGTATCAACTAATGGCACAATGGTAAATGGGAATAAAATACTAAAAAATCAACCCGTTGCGATAGTTGATGGCGACATCATTTCTTTAGGGCAATATGAGATTGGTGTTTCTCTTGAGCACGTTACCTCAACACTAGACATCGCCGCTGATATTGCTCCTGAGCGAGTATCTAGCGATCCTCTGGTTAGTCTAGGAGATGCGGTTGTCGAAGAGGAAGAAAAAGTCGGTGCCTTAGAAGATTTGTTTATGGAGACTAAACAGGATGACATTGATTGTCATGATCCTGTTGCTCACCTTAACTTTTCGATGCAGCGAGATGACGATTACTTAATTCGTGATAATGAGCGTACAGAATCTGAACAACCTAGAACCGTGGAAAGCACGCGTCAGGTGGTCGATGACAGTTTCAGTATATATTCCGAATTTGATCAACCAAGCCTAATCCCTGAAGACTGGATGGCTGCGGAAACCAAGAGTAACGCATCAGTCAATGACGCATTAGCGCCAGAAAGCGGTAAGCCACATAGAGCCGATATTGCCTCAGCTGAGGTGATGCAACCTGGCACAGTAGCCCCAGATAGCGCGATTCAAAGACAACATCGTACGCCTAATGTAACTGAGATGGTCGTAGAGCAGGCTAATACAGGGTCAAAATGGGAAGAGATGACCCAATCTTTTACGCCTTCTCCTAACACTAATCAGCAACTTCAAATACTTACGGAGCATCATGCGATAAACACCACGACGAAAGCACAAGTCGATACTGATGCGGCCGTTTGCTCTCAAGATATAGCGCAAGCGTTTTTTGATGGTTTGGGTATTCGAAATCCAGAGTTGATGACAAACGAGGCGCAGTTATTCAAGCAAATGGGCACTTGCTTGCGTTTATGTATTGATAACCTACAGAAAGAGTTGCACGAAGTGGAATCGTTAAAAGATGAGCAGAGTGCGAGTGAGGCTAACTCGAACATTGCAGAGCTAATGCTCACTTTGAATAGTCAGCAATTACTGGCTCCAAATGAACTGGTTGAACAAATGCTCGATGAGCTGAACGACCACCAAGTGATGCTTAACAAAGCACTGAATGAGCTCGTTTTAGAACAGTCTGAAACGAACGATCCCGTAGCATTTGCTAACAGGGTCGCTAGCCAGTCTTTGTTCTCAACTAAGTCAAAGCTGTGGGCCGAATACCTAGATTTCTACACTAATAATCGTCGCCTGCTTAATGAAACATCCTTAAAAGGGCTGATTAAGAAAAACTATAACAAAGTGATTAAGGGAAACCATGCGTAGTATCGCTGTATTACTCGGATTTGCCATGTTGTCCGGTTGTTCCATGTGGGATCAATTTAAAGAGTCCACGGGTATCACACCAGAAACTTCGTCGATTGAATTGGTTATTGAGGCATCACCTGTACTCAATGTGAGAAATGGGGGCCAGTCATCTCCAGTTATTCTTCGTCTTCACGAATTAAGTTCGCCAGTATTGTTCCGAAGCTTAGATTTCTTTGCCTTGTTTGAGAGCGATAAAGCGTCGTTGGGTGATGAGTACATCAAACGTTACGAATATCAAATACAGCCAGGTGGAAAAGTTCATGAAATGCTAACTCTAGACCCTGACACTCGTGCCGTCGGTTTTTCAGTGGCTTTTCGTGATATTGATGGTTCGTCATGGCGAAAAGTGGAAGTTATTGAAGAGAAGAGCGAGTACTACATCAAGCTCAAGTTAGAGGGCAGTGAGTTAATTTCTGATAACACTCGCGGCATTGAACAGGTTTACTTTTAAGGGATAGAAACATGTCTTTATACAATCCAGTTGTTTGGCAAGATGGAATGTTCATGAAGCCGCAGCATTTTCAACAACTCGATCGTTCGCAAAGTAAACTATCGAGCCTACTGAGTGCCAATGCATCGCCTTTGCATTGGGGAGTTAAACGTTTAGAAATCAACTCTCAGTTACTAGCACTGGGTAAAATCGGTATTACTCGTGCTGAAGGTATTTTACAAGACCGGACACCATTTGAGCTTCCGTTGCTTGCTGAGCTGCCTGAAGTGAAAGATGTAGATCCTTCGATTGCCGATAAAGTCGTTTATTTGTGCTGTCCGTTACCATCGGAACGTTCTGAGTTATTTGGTACCAAAAAAGACGGTGCGCGCTATACGATGGAATCTCAAGAAGCGGTTGACGCTTGTTATGATTCGGAAGACATGGCAAATATCGTCGTCGGTAAGCTTAACTTTTGCTTAATGTACGATCATGAAGATAAGAGTGCTTACACGTCTATTCCGATCTTAAAGATCTCAGAAGTGAAGCCTGATGGCAGCGTGATCTTAGATGATAGTTTCATTCCTACCTGTATCGATATTCATGCGTCGACAGTACTGAGTAAATTTGCGACCGAGTTTGCTTCTATGTTGAAGCATCGCGCGGAATCGATAGTCCAGCGATTAGGGGGGGTGGATCAACAAGGCGTATCATCGGTTTCTGACTTTATGCTATTGCAAGCGCTCAACCGATACGAACCCTTATTTTGGCATTTCGCCAGCACAGAAGCTGTGCATCCTGAGTCTTTGTATCGAATTCTTCTTCAGGCAGAGGGTGAGCTTTCGACGCTGTGCTCAACGACACGCCGACCTATTGAGTTTACGAAGTACAATCATGGTGATCTTACTAGCTGTCTTTCTCGCGTCCTAGACAGTGCGAAAATGACATTGAGCGTGATGTCTGAGCAAAGAGCAATTCCACTGACCTTAAAAGATCAGAACTATGGCATCAGAACGGCAGCAATCCCTGACAATAAGATCATTGATACGACAACCTTTATCCTCGCAGTTAAAGCCGACGTGACCTTGGATGTTCTGCATACCCAGTTTGTCAGCCAAACGAAGATCGGTTCTATCGATAACATACGTGACTTGATTAACCTTCAACTGCCTGGGATTGAGATCAAACCAATGCCAGTTGTGCCACGCGCGCTGCCGTATCACGCTGGCTACACCTATTTCGAGCTCGATAAAACGGGCGAAGAGTGGATGGCATTGAAGAACACTGCTGCGATTGCGATTCACGTTGCGGGCGATTTCGCTAACTTATCATTGCAACTTTGGGCCGTTCGTCTATGAGTTACGCAGAAACCGACGTCACCGTAGTCTTATTCCAACCAGAGCCTGGCAAACCAATGGAGGTAATGCCAGCGCCTGACTTGTCGAGAAACATAGCAGTACAAGATCTATCTATCGATAACATGGGTATTAACCCGCTAGTGGACCAGTTCTCATGGTTGATCGCCAGTCTGTCTTGTATGTCTTCGATCCCTTGGCTTGATGACCCGATGCCATTTCGTGAACAAGTGGCACGTGAGATTCGAAAAGGTGAACGAAAACTTAATGAAATGGAGCTCGATCGTGCTTCGGTTCTTGTTATTCGTTACTGCTTGTGTGCGGCGATTGATGAATCTGTTTGTCGGCAAGAATGGGGAGCAAATAGTCACTGGAGCCAGAACAGCTTACTGTCTGAATTCCATAACGAAACATCTGGTGGTGACAAGTTTTTCGTTATTCTCGATCGCTTAAAAGCCGACCCTCGTAAATACCGTCACGTTATAGAGTTTCTCTATTTACTGCTTCAACTTGGTTTCCAAGGCAAGTATGGCCGTGAAGAGCGTGGTAACGAAAAGTTAGCGGAAATTGGCAGCACCATTTATCGATTAGTGCGAGATGACCGCCTAGCAGAACAAGAAAAAGTTTCTTTAATCAACCTTAAAGCTAAATACCTAAAGAAGCCGTTAAAAAGGGTAATTTCACCCAAGCTGACCTTGAGTCTTAGTGCGATGACGTTTGCGCTTATGTATGCGGCAACCTACATCGTCATAGACTTAAAATTTCAGCAACTGCTTGAAATGTATAGATAAACAGAGGTCTAAAATGAGATCTTCTGCCAGTTTTAGGGCTTATTGTGAATATCACTGGTCTTTTAGTGAAATTCACTAGTTATTTAGAGAGATTGCAGCTTGCGATCTCTTTTATCATTCAATCAATAAAATTCAAATGGATTGGTTATGGGCGTAACAGTTGGTGCGAATGGACTTTCGATAGTTCATAAAGGCTCAGGTGGTGAAGCGAATGCAACGCTCCCAGATGTTTGTTTAACTAAGGTCGGCAAGCCAGTCGTTCCTATCCCTTATGGCAACAATGCTAAATCAGCAGACCTTGCAGGTGGGACTACGACGGTCTCTATGGATGGCGGTAACAGTGTCGCTATCAAGGGCAGTACGTTCTCAAAAAGTACTGGCGATGCGGGCGGTGACAGAAAAGGCGTTGCCTCAGGCACGATAGAAGCCGAAGCAAAATTCATTTCAGCTTCACCAACGGTTAAGTTTGAAGGTAAGGGCGTATGTCGCCTGTCCGATCAAATGACCATGAACAAAGCCAACACTGTGTGTCTTGGCGGCGCACAAAACCCATCGGTTTCTGTGAGTGAAGAGCAGGAAGGGACGTATACGGTTGATTTGTATCTCTCATACTCAGACGGTGAACCCGTTCAAGGCGCAACATACACTCTCACAGATCAATCTGGCGCGGTGTTTGAAGGAACTCTCGACGACAACGGTAAAGCATCTGTTGGTGGCGTTGCTCCGGGGGAGTTTGCTATAGAGTACGGCGAGGACAGCCGTGATTTTATGCCAAATGTCCCAACCAAGACCAACCCGAACTTTGATCCAAGTGCAAACGCGCAGCTAATTATTGAAGAAGCTAAGCGTGGAGAAGTCGGTTTCTGGGAGAATGCGTGGAAGAGAATGTCTGGTGCTGCAAGCTGGGTTTGGGGCGTCATTCTTGGTGACTTTAACGATGATGCCTCCGTAGAACAGATTATTGCCAATACGGCCCTGACCATGATCCCTGTTGTCGATCAAGCAGCAGATGTCCGCGATTTATCAGCGAACATTATGACGTTGTTGAATGAGGAAGAACGTGAAAAGTCGGAAAACTGGCTAGCTCTTTCATTAACGCTTATCGGTTGTGTCCCGACATTTGGTAGTGCAGTCAAAGGCACTTGTAAAGTTGCGTTAAAAGGCGGTAAAGGAACATCAAAAGATACTTTGCTTGCTGTTTTAAGAGGCATGGGTAAAGGCGATCCAGAAAAATTCCTACGCACGTTAGATTGGATGGATTATGCAAAACAGACCAGCCAGATTGTTAGCGATGTTCTAAAACCTTGCATTGAAGTGGCAACTGAGTTGGCTTCACACGCAAACAGAATGGGTGCAGATGAGCTCGGTACGTATTTCTTGAAGTTAGCGGATGAGGTAAAAATCATCGATAAGATGGTACCGGATAAGCTTAAAGAAGCGATGGGCGAGTTTGATGACCTTTTTGCTCGAATTTTAGGTAAGAGTGAGAAAACTTACCCAGCAAAAGTAAAACATAATACTGGCGAGTCTGCACAGTCAGGAAAGAGTTCTGCGAAGGCAAATGAGGATAAAGGGACTAAAACAGTTCGTTGTAGAGTGTGTAAGCGGGCAATCGCCGATAAACGACATAAGAAAAAATGTGTCCTTCCAGGAAGGAAAAAATGAGTATGAGCAATAACGGTTTTTCTCGACATGTTTCTGGTGAAGCATTACTAAAGGCCAATCATATATTAGCTGAAAAATGTGATTGTCCTCTTACTGGACATCATCTGATTAGCTTTAATTTGTTCGAAAAGCTATCAACTCAGCGAACAGAACAGATGCGAAACAAAGAATACAGTTGGAACAGTTTAGACAATATAGTAATACTTCCCAGCAGTGACAAAGGTACGGCTAAAAAGGTTGCGTGCAAGTATCGATTGCCTTGGCATTCTAGCGGTCATACGGGTAGAAATACAGTAAGTAAACTTAATCTTAAGAGTGATGAACAAGTGTACTCTAATGCAGAGCCTACCTCGATGTTAAATGGAGGGAATCCAATGAAGAGGGCTAGTATGCTGAACAAAGACAAAAATAAGATTAAAGCATATCCTTCTAAAGCCTATCATAAGTTTGTAAAGCAAGAATTGCTAGAGACGTTGGAAAAGCTACACTGTGAAATGCCACCTCCTGTATATCGAAAAGAACTGAATGATCTTTCGGAAAGAATTTGTGACATGATAAGTGAATTTACGATATTGCTTCACAATACAGGAGGTGACTTTTCTCCAAAAGGAAATGGTTGTAGAAGCTCAGATTGTCAGCAAAGAACACACAAAAATACAACTTGGCCGGAGATAGAAGAAATATGGAGTGGACTTTTTTATAAGAAAGCCCTTAAGTTCAATTATCTAAAGGTTGCTAGTAAATTATAGGTTTGAGATGGAAATAGCATACATAAATGAAGACTTTAACGAGGGTGAATCATTATTTACAGCCGTTGATAGTCGGTCGTCTTTCTATGATGATAATGATTTCACTCCCACTTCTTGTATAAGTGAGATTGTGTGGAAAGATGATGATATCTATGAAATGGAAGCGTTAGATTTAATCAGAGGCGGTGCTTTTAATGTCACTAAGCCTATTGCTGAACTAATTATGAGTTTCGACCCATACGGTGTTGAAGTTTATCCCGCAAAATTAACCTGTTCCGGAGACGGAGTGTTAACTGAGCGCTACATAATAGCAGTAGATAACTTAGTAGATGTCGTTGATTATGATAAAAGCATAAAAGTGACTGACGTAACTACTCGTTTTTACTTATCTGATGAAAAGATCAAGGAACTTCCGGATAGCAAGAGGCATGTTTTTAAACCTGTCGGAATGACAAAAACGTTCTTCTCAATCGAGTTGTTTGAAGCGCTTGTCCGTTTAGATGAGGAGGGTAAAATAAACACTAGTATCGTTGCCTTTTCATTTGATACATCCGAAGAGACGCCCCGAGTCTAGTGTAAGTAGGTAAATATAATAATGACTAACTACATAGTTTTATCTAAACAATCTTTGACTGACTTCCCATTCCAGCAAAGCCCTAAGCCAATAGTGCCAATTGAGCCTGATTTACTGCTTGAAATGACCTTTTCTCCAAAGTTATTTATCATCAGCGATATTGCGTCAAAAGTGGAGAAACTGGTCGTACACGGAGTAGAGTGGTTAGACGCTCGTGTCGATTGTTCTCCAAGCCAACCAACAGATGATCAAATTAAAGTTTACGAAGATTATCGAATGCCTTACATCCATCAAACTTATAAATTGACGGACAAAGAAAAACAATACGGCAAGTTAAACTGGTTAGACATCGAGTCAACGGAGTTTGATTTCTCTAAATTAGAAAATATTCCCTTAGAAGAACGATTAATATTTAAACTAGAAGAAGACTTTGGATTAGTTTTTATTCACCAGAGTGTGATTGACCTTCTTAAGAAAGACGTCAAAGACGTTTGGGTAAGGGATGTATAATTAATAGCGCCGAAAGGCGCTTTTTATTTTCTTTAAAATAAAGTATGGTCTCCCTCCTTTTAAAGTGGTAAGTGTTGAATAATTCAACAGTGGTTAGGTAAATGAATAAAATAACTAAACTCGCTTTGGCTTTGTCCGTATTGACATCTATTGTTGGGTGTCAACTGGTGTCAAATACGCCGATGCAATCGACAGCAACGAAGGAAATAATTGAAAAAGCAAAGGCAGAGTTTGATGGACAACGTTTTTATAAGTTGAATGAATATGATGAAGAAATCAACGTTTCAGATGACGGGGTCATTACCTTCAAGTCTTACTTACCACGCAGCGGCGGCTATGAATGGGTACCAATTGTGATACGCGATACTAGTTTTCGTGTTTCTTGCGATTATTTCAGTGAATATGTTGAAGCTGGAATGGTTGTTCAGGTTCAGTTTGTAGGTAAACGCGGGCGCATTGAAAATTACGACAAGCAACGTTGTGAAGAGTTTGGCGAGCCAACATGGCAATAAGATCTATGGATAATTAAAGCGCCGACAGGCGCTTTTTATTTACGTTTTAGTTAACCGTTAGAAAAGATGTAGACCAATCTTCGGAAGATTAGGCAAGCAATGCGTAGTATCTGGTCACAAGTTGGTATGAACTTGCCTTTTAGAAAACGCTAATAAAATCGCTAAACAGCTACATGATAATAGAACGACACCTAAGTTTTGTACTGTTCCAGCCATCGCTAATCCCGTCCCGATCATGATGTAGTACATGAGCCCAAATAAAGCGCCTGCGCTGCCAACCTGTTGTTTATAATTAACGAGTGCATCACTGAGTATGTTGGGTATCGCAATCCCATAAGACATGACGACTAACACCATTGGAGCAACAAACCAGATTGATTGGTTCAGAATCAACACACCGACTGATCCAACGCTAATCAATATTGCTGAGAACCAAAGTAGCTGGCTTTTTCGAACATTTTTGGACACTAGGGATTTGTTTAAATAACTTCCAAGCAGAGTGCCTAACCCCAGTACCATGCCACTGTATCCAAATTGTTCGGAGTTATACCCAAGTGCTGAGAAAGTAAATGCGCCAAGCTGGTAATAAGAAAATAGAGCAATGTTATACAAAGCAACCAGTAATCCTGAGCACCAAATTCGAGTGTCTCTTAGCATTTTCAAGCTAAGTTGATGCAACCGCACTGGTGTCTGTTCCTTCTGTGTTTCAGGAAGCTTAATAACGTTATAAGCGAGTAATACTAACGCGATTAAAAACAAGGCAAAAAACACATAACGGTATCCACCGAACGCTGTAAGCTGCCCACCTAATAGCATGCCAACTACCGGGCTGATTGATATGCCCATCCCCACTAAGCTGAAGACTTTACTCAGTTCTTGGCCGTCAAACGCGTCACGAAGCATGGTCTGTGTGACAACGGATCCTACCGCGATACCAAATGCGCTTAGGGCTCGCGCGGTCATGACAACAGCAAAGCTTTCGGTTTGAGTTGCGAGTAAAGATGCGCAGCCATAGATAAAGAGCCCAATAAGCATGGTGGGCCTTCTTCCCAGTTTATCTGCGAGAACTCCCCAAACTACAACGCCAATGGCAAAAGCTAGGAAGTAAATCGACAATGTTTGGGCTGCTTGTGCGTGGTTTACATCAAATGAAAGAGCGATTGAGCTCAGCGCTGGGCTATAAATAGTTTCTACAATTTGCGGAAACATCAACATAACCAGCATGAGCCATAAAGAGGGCTTAGTATTCATATTGTTACCCATCGTTAATGAAGTTGGCGGGCAGTATAAATGAGGCTATGATTGATCTAATAACAACATAAAAACCAAATACATCAACATTCGGACAAAATGGCGCTTATTAACGAAAAAACACAATTTGATGCAGACAAAATTTCTAATTGTGTAGTGGGAATTGCTGCGGATATTGGCAAGCACGACTCAGGTATGCATATGCACAAGAAAGGGCAGTTATTGTACGCACCTCAAGGTTGTATGAGTTTTGCTCTGGAAGACTCGATTTGTATTTTGCCACCGACAAAGGCGGTTTGGATCCCACCTGATACGCCGCATCGCGCACTAATGACGAATGTGGTGGCGTACCGATCTTTGTATTTTGATTGTGAGGAGTTTGCCTGTCCGAGTAAGATCACGATGATAGAAGTGAATAATTTACTCCAAGCTCTTATTGATAAAATGTCATTTTGGGAGTGGGATAAGCCTAGCAGCGAGATGGTAAATACGACGGCGCTTTTTTGGGAGGAGTTTTATGCTGCGAAACGTTATTCGTTTCAGTTGCCTTTGCCATCGCATCGGCGCTTAACAACGTTTCGTCGAGAGTTGGTTGAACCTTCATTTCTAGCTCCTTCGCTTACTGCTCTTGCAAGCAAAGTTGGGGCAAGCACCAAGACGGTAACACGATTATTTAAGTCGGAAACGGGAATGAATTATCAAGATTGGCGGCAACAGTGGAGGCTTTTAAAGGCAGTTGAATTGTTATCAACGGGCATGCCAGTCAGCGCAGCTGCCGATTGGCTGGAGTTTTCGTCAGACAGTGCTTTTATTGCATTTTTCAAAAAGCAAACTGGACAAACACCTCTGACGTTTATGAAAACCAAGCCTTAAGCGTCAAAATGCTCACACTCTTTCTAGAACAAACCCCAGGTTCGCAGGCTCAGCCTATAAAACATACATAGACAGGTACCAACGTGCAGGTTACTTGTCTTTACTCTGCAGTTTGCGAAAGTATTGCGTAGTAAAATCAACAAAGGCTCGGATGCGTTTTGGTTGATGTCGGTCGTGATGATAAAGGAGTGAAAATTCCACACTCGGAATGCTCCAATTGGTAAACACTTCTTTTAGCTTGCCTGTCTGGAGTTCTTGTTGACAATAAAGTGCTGGCACACGGATGATGCCATTTCCCGCCAAGGCTGCTTTTATCATTACTCTGCCACTCTTACATCGTAACTGTCCACGTATCTGGTGTTCCGTTGACTGCTTTGTATTCGTGTTCTCAAATGCCCACCGTGTCACACTACCTGTCAAACAAACGTGTTTTTCTAAGTCCTTTGGATGCGAAGGATAGCCATATGTTTCTAAATAGTTTGGGCTTGCGTATGTCCCCATTTCCACATCGATCAGTTTGCGAGCGATAAAGTTGGAGTCGTCTAACTTTCCCATTCGAAAAGCGATATCGAATTCATCTGCGATTAAATCGACACGATGGCTGCTAAAATCTAAGTTAATGCTCACTTGTGGGTGTTGGATTAGAAACTGAGCAACGATATCTGCGACAACGTCTTCTCCTAAATAGCCCCCCACACAGTTGATACGAATGTCACCTCTTAAGTCTTCTACATCATCAACCACTGCCATAACAGCTTGATCAATATTGTGAAGGGCAGTTTCACACTGTTTATACAGAACCTTGCCTGCTTCGGTGAGGTTCAGTGTTCGAGTGGTCCTTTGTAGCAAAGTGACACCAATCTGTTGCTCCAGATTTGTTATTTGACGTGAAACGTGTGAGCGAGAAACGCCAAGTTGCTCTGCTGCTTTCGTGAAGTTTCCTAGTTGAGCGATTAGGACGAAAGAGCGAATATCCGCAAGGTTGATGTGTGTTTGCATGATGACTTCTTCATAATTAAAAAAGTATTGTTGCAGTATAACAACAGTGTTTCAACTAGGTCGGTATATATCAACAAACAAAGTTTTCTTAAACTTACCGCCACTGATGTAAACCGTTCGATTAAGGATTCAAAATGAAAAAGTTAATTGTTATTACAGGCGCCAGTTCAGGCATTGGTGAAGCGATTGCACGTCACTTCAGTGAACAGGGCCATGCTCTTCTTTTGTTAGCAAGACGTGTAGAACGTTTGGAAGCATTAAACTTACCAAATACGCTTTGTGAAAAGGTAGATGTGACCGACAAAGCTTCTTTTGAGGCTGCAATTGAGAAAGCTGAAGCGTTGTATGGTCCGGTAGATGCACTTGTAAATAACGCAGGCGTTATGCTTCTAGGTCAGATAGATACTCAGGAAGCATCGGAGTGGAAGCGCATGTTTGATGTGAACGTAATTGGCTTACTCAATGGCATGCAGTCCGTCCTAGCACCGATGAAAGCACGTAACAGTGGTACGATCATTAACATCAGCTCTATCGCGGGCAAGAAAACATTCCCTGATCATGCTGCTTATTGCGGTACCAAATTTGCGGTTCATGCTATTTCTGAAAACGTACGTGAAGAAGTTGCGTCATCGAATGTTCGCGTTACGACGATTGCACCTGGTGCAGTGGAAACGGAATTACTTTCACATACAACGTCTCAAGATATTAAAGATGGCTATGACGCTTGGAAGGTGGATATGGGCGGCGTGTTGGCAGCAGACGACATTGCACGAGCAGTGCTGTTTGCTTATCAGCAACCGCAAGGTGTATGTGTTCGTGAAATTGCTTTGGCACCGACAAAACAACAACCTTAACATTGAGTTACGGCGATTTTAGGTCACTAAAGCCGTAAAACTTTGCATATCGATTCGTGATTGAGATGGCATCTTTAAACTAAGTTGCGTGAAAATTTAGGTCATCCATTTAAATCCGGACACTAAGTGTGTTATTGCTTATACCCAAGTTACTCAAGGTGAGAAAAAACTTTGAGTAATTTGGGTTTTTATTTGGTCTCAATTTTAGGTAGCGGAATTTATTTAGGTCGAAGGCGATAGTTGTGAAGAAAGGAGAGTGTGACGTAAAACAAAATGAAGCAATATCCGTCTCTTAATGAGAATTGATTTCATCAACGTCACAAGCCGTTACAATTATCCGTTAGGTATTATACTTTGTGGATGGTTAATATTTAACCAAACAAGGAGGTGTGTATGAAACGATTCGCAAACATACTTTTTGCAACACAAGGATTGCCAGGCCATAGTGACGCCCTCGAACAAGCGATGAGGATTGCATCTAGCAACAAAGTGCCTGTCTCAGGGCTAATAGCGTGTCCTGATTTCCCAACAGACATGATCCAGTATCAGCAAAGTTATGAGCAATCGCTGCAAGACTCCCTCAAACAAAGTATTCACGAATACAGACAGAAGCTGGGACTCTCTGAAGAGGATCTCGCATTTCCTCTTACTGTGAAAAGCAGTGAAAAGCCCGCTGTCTGTATTATTCAAGAAGCATTAGCTGATAACAAAGATCTCATCATCAAAGAAGCTGAACCGCTCGGTGAAGGTGCTGAGGGTTTCAAAGCTATTGATATGACTCTGTTACGAAAATGCCCTTGTCCGCTTTGGTTGCACCGACCAATTGATAAGCCAAGAGATAAGCGCCGTGTTGCTGTGGCTATCGACCCATTAACGGCAAGCGATGAACAGCACTCATTAGCCGTGCGTTTACTCGAATTATCGCGTTCGATAGCCGACACCTGCGATAGTCGTTTACACGTGATTTCTTGCTGGGAGTATTACTTAGAAAACTACCTTAATGGTAACGCTTGGATTCAAGTCGATGATGCTGAGTTGAAACATGAACTCGACAAAGCAAAAGCCGATCATAAACAAGCTCTGCAACAGCTGTTGGAGGAGTCTGGGATTACAGGTGAAATTGTGATTCACCACCTGCATGGAAAACCCGACGAAAAGATTCCAGATTACGTAGAGAGTATTGAGGTAGACGTGCTGGTAATGGGAACCTTAGCGAGAACTGGTATATCTGGCTATGTCATTGGTAATACGGCTGAAAATATTTTGCAATCGATTAACTGTAGTTTGGTCGCTCTTAAGCCCGATGGCTTTGTCTCACCGATTCAGTAATTGGGGTGTAACAAAGTTGGGTTTAAGTGATGTTTTAGGTAAAGGAGGGAGATGGATCTCTAGAACATGGAATTATCAATGTATCAATAAGTTATCAGAGGAGAGTGACATGAAAAACCTATGCCCGAAATGCCACACAGAAATGATAGAACGTTCGAATGTTTATGTTTGTCCGAGAAATGATATCGGTGACTGCACCTACGATGCATTCGAGTTAGCTGATGACGATAATCCATATACATTCAGCCAAGAACACGTAAGTAGTGACCTACGTTCTTATGCCGTAGCAGACAGCAAATAGCGGTTTGTATCGGCGTTCCTCTAAGTAGCACTCAGTGATTACTGTTTGCTACTTTTCCCTTGGTTTCATGATCGTTTTTGAAGCGCTTGGGTTAAAACAATACAGTGGAGTTTGTCATTTGCGCCGAATAGGGCGTACCTTCTTATAATAACGAATGGGCTGCGATGTTGAATAACATAACGGGTAAAGAAAACCTGCCGAAAAACCTAGATAATCAGTTGGTCTTACTGATTTTCCCTGCGCTGCCAGTTTTAATCTTCTCTTTTCTCTTCTATATCTATACTCCTGCAGGCGTGAGCTGGAATGCGGAATGGATACCAAGCCTCGATATCAACCTTAGCTTTAGATTAGATGGTCTTTCATTTCTTTTTGCGGGACTGATCAGTGGGATTGGCGCACTGATTCAAATCTACGCTTTGGCTTATTTACGAGAAAGTGATAGCCGGTTTTCCTTTCATTTGTATCTAACCCTATTCATGCTTGCCATGCTAGGGATTGTGATGAGCGATAACATTCTGTTGTTATTTGTTTTCTGGGAACTCACCACCATCACTTCTTATTTACTGATCGGGTTTAATCACGAAAATAAAACGTCTCGGAAAAACGCCTTGCAGTCGCTGATTGTTACCGGTGCTGGTGGACTAGCGTTGCTAGCTGGTCTTATCTTGCTGGGAGCAATGGCAGGGAGTTATGAGCTAAATACCATTATCGAGCAGGCAGACACTATTGCGCAGCATGAATGGTTTATCCCATCTCTAGTGCTCATACTACTCGGTGCATTTACTAAATCTGCGCAATTCCCGTTTCATTTTTGGCTACCTAACGCGATGGCAGCTCCCACTCCGGTCAGTGCGTATTTACACTCGGCAACAATGGTAAAGGCAGGCATTTACCTATTAGCACGTTTATCGCCAGTTTATGCCCACAGCGAGATCTGGTTTTATGCTTTAGTCATCACTGGGAGTATCACGGCCATTTGGTGCACATTTGTCGCATTAAAACAAACTGACTTGAAGCTGATGCTAGCCTACAGCACGAATGTTGCTTTGGGTAAATTAACATTATTACTAGGTATGGGCACAGATTTGGCCGTTAGTGCAGTATTGATGTTTATTCTCGCTCACTCTTTCTATAAAGCTGCGCTGTTTATGGTGGTGGGTAATATCGACAAAGCGACAGGAACACGAGATATTGATCAATTGTACGGCCTGAAGTCAGTTCTCGTCATCAGCATGGTTGCGGGGAGTTTGGCTGCATTGTCTAAAGCGGGGTTCCCGCCGTTGTTAGGCTTTTTGAGCAAAGAATACATGTACAAGTCCGCAGTAGAGCTCAATAACTGGATCGCCTTTGTACTTTTAATCGTGAATATACTGATGGTCGCGCTAACCATTATGCTTATTGCGAGACCATTCTTTGCTCGCCGTGATCTCGTGCCGATTGAAACTAAGCCAGTTGAGACAAAAAAAGCCATGTGGATCTCGCCTTTGCTCTTGGCAGTTGGCAGCCTCCTAGTTCCGTTATTCGGTTTGAATTGGTTAGATCGCAATATTATTTTTCCGGGCTCTACTGACATTCTGCCCACAGCAACTCTTAAAGAGACATCACTATGGCATGGCGTGAATGTACCGTTAGTGTTAAGCGTTATTACGCTAGCGTTGGGGTATGTGGTGTACCGTGTTTATCCTACTGTGTCTGCATTTTTTCAGCGGCTACATCTATTCGTCCCCAAAGCGGAGAATATTTTTGAACGACTATTAGATGGCATGATGACAGTGGCGAAGTGGCAAACGGCGCGGTTACAGCAAAAGAAATTGAGTCGCTATGTCCTATTATTTTTCACGGTACTTGCCGTTGCGTTACTGAGTCAGGTAGCGCTTATTCCTCTGCCTTTGGTTGGCGAACTTTCAAGTGTCACTTTCTATGAGATTGGTATTGCCTTATTGTTGATTGGTGCTGCGCTCGTATGTACGTTGTCCCACGCAAGACTTCTTGCGATTTCTGCGCTTGGTATGATTGGCTTCATGACCACGCTTGTTTTTATGATTTATAGCGCCCCGGACGTTGCGAAGACTTTACTGTTAGTGGAAACATTAATGGTGGTCTTTCTTGCATTGTTAATGCGTCATATGCCACGTCTAACCACCGTGCCTAAGCATTCAATAAAACGTAAAGTAGCGAATATTTGCATAGCAGGTGTGATAGGTGTTTCGGTTACTTTACTTTTGTTAGGAATCACGTCTCAGCCGATGGACTCTTCGGTGTCAGATTTCTTTGCAGAAAACAGTGTCCCGGGTGGACATGGGCGAAACATTGTTAACGTTATTCTGGTCGACTTTCGCGCATTTGATACATTGGGAGAAGTTGTTGTCGTTGTTATTGCAGGGATTGCTGCAGTGAGTTTGCTTAAGACAAGAGCGAAAAAGCAAAATCGTATCCAATCATTAATTTTTGCAACCACGGCACACATTGTTTCGGCACTCATGCTCGTATTTTCAGTGTATCTGTTGTTACGTGGTCATAACGAACCGGGTGGTGGCTTTATTGGTGCGTTGATTGCCGTTATTGGTTTATCACTTCTCATGTTCGCGGAATCACCGAAATACGTTCGTTCTAGGTTGTATTTCAAACCGTTTCTCATTGCGTTATCTGGCATCGCATTGAGCTTAGTTTCTGGTGCTTTGAGCTTTGCGTTTGATAAACCGTTTTTGACCGGACTGTGGTGGAAAGACGTGATACCACTAGGGACGCCATTGGTTTTTGATGTTGGTGTTTACCTTGCCGTTATAGGTGGCGTGATGGGTATGCTGCTTCGTATTAATGAGGAGCTAGAGTGATGGAAATAGTCTGGAGTGTTGTCGTTGGAGTATTTGTCGCAGCAGGTGTTTATTTAATGCTTGAAAAGCATATCTTGCGCCTTTTGTTCGGCATCATGTTACTCAGTAGTGCGGTTAACCTTGCTATTTTTACCGCTGGAAGGCTGACGCCCGGAGAGCCGCCATTGATTGGCGATAATGCTCTTTTACCACCAGATAGCGCGGCAAATCCTTTACCTCAAGCGCTTATCTTAACTGCGATAGTCATCGGTTTTGGACTACTTATTTTTGCTTTAATGCTGTTCTATCGAGCTTATAAAGACACTGGAACTGCAAACGTCGATGAAATGCAACGTTCTGAGGAGGGTCAATGAGTTCGATTTTGCTTACGTTACCGGTTGTTCTCTCGCTGAGTACGGCGTTGACTATCTTCTTCGTCCGTCGCTCAACAAAAAGTGTTGAGTGGTTGAGCGGTGTAAGTGCGATTTCGAACCTTTTCGTTGCGGGCTTTCTCACAGAAAACATCATAAGTAATGGTATTCAAGCCGTTGCTTTTGGTCAGTGGAGTGCGCCATTTGGTATCGTGTTTGTCGCAGATTACCTCAGCGTTGCTATGGTGATGATAACGGCGGTGATTGGTGCGATATGTGTTTTCTACGCGATGGCGGACCTTCACCGAAAGCCCTCCTATAGCAATTACCATGCGCTAATGCACGTGTTGCTTGCTGGCGTTTATGGCGCTTTCCTGACTGGAGATATTTTTAATCTGTATGTTTGGTTTGAGGTCATGCTCATTTCATCATTTGGTTTAATGGTGTTAGATGCAACGAAAACTCAAGTTGATGGTGCAGTAAAGTACGTGATGTTGAACCTGATTTCGACGCTGGTATTTTTGCTTGCTATCGGTTTATTGTATGGCGCAACGGGCACCTTGAACTTGGCCGATCTCTACACCAAAGTAGGGGAAAATGAATTGAGCATCAACATGATGCTGTCCGCGCTATTTTTGTTTGCCTTTTCTATTAAAGCGGCACTCTTTCCTTTATTTGCTTGGTTGCCAGCTTCTTATCACACGTTACCAAGCGGTGTGGTGGCACTGTTTGCCGCGTTGCTTACTAAAGTCGGTGTATACGCGTTGATAAGAGTCTTTACCTTGGTATTTCCGCTCGCCGAGAGTGGTTGGCAACCGACGTTAATTTGGGTCGCAGGGCTAACCATGTTAACGGGCGTTTTAGGAGCGGCTAGCCAATTCGACATTAAGAAAATTCTTTCTTTTCATATTATTAGCCAAATAGGCTATATGCTCATGGGGTTGGCTATTTACACTCCCTTAGCTTTAGCCGGTGCCATTTTCTACATTGTTCATCACATCATTGTAAAAGCGAATTTGTTCTTAATAGGTGGATTCATCGAGCGCAAATATGGCTCTAGTCAACTTGAACATTTGGGTGGGGTATACAAAGCTATGCCTTGGTTGGCGTTCTTGTTTCTTGTCCCTGCGTTTTCTCTGGCCGGTTTTCCACCGCTATCGGGTTTCTGGGGAAAGCTATTGGTCATCAAGTCGAGCATACAGGCTGAATATTACTGGTTAGCAGGTACCGCGTTATTGGTGGGGTTGCTTACCGTCTACTCGATGACGAAAATTTGGAGTGAGGCATTTTGGAAAAAGCCATTTAGAGAGAAGCCAGAACAGACTCTGCAGGCCAAAGTACATTGGTTGTACTGCGTTCCAATTATTGTATTGACAACGTTGACGCTAATCATTGGCTTAGTGACGGAGCCTTTTTATCAATTTTCCGTTCAAGCTGCAGAACAACTGTTAAATCCGACTGAATACATCAGAGTGGTGTTAGGAGGAAATGCATGATCTATCTATTCCTCAATTTTTTCTTAGCGTTAGCGTGGATGATGCTTAACGGCAGCTATTCGAGTCTGAATTTTGTTGTCGGATTTACGGTCGGTTTTTTTGCTTTAAGGTTGAGTCAACCATTTGGATTGAAAACGAGCTATTTTCAACGTTTTGCATCTGCATTGAAGTTATTGATGTACTTCGCTTATGAAATGGTTATATCGGTTGCGAAAGTGGTGTGGGACGTTGTGACACCTACTCATTTGAGTCAGCCTGATATCGTTTATGTCCCTCTGGAGGTCGATTCTGATCTAGAAATCACATTACTGGCGAACATGGTTTCTTTAACACCGGGCACGCTTAGTTTGGATGTTACGGCTGATAAAAAGTATCTTATCGTTCATGCCATGTTTGCACCTGAACATGAAGAGGTTATTCGCGGAATTAAAGATGGGTTAGAGCATCGAATTTTGGAGGTGACGCGTGGATAGTTGGCTGCAAATAACGGTCACTTTTGCCTATTCTGGGCTACTACTCAGCTTTGTTATGGCTTTTGCTCGTTTAATTCTAGGACCAACGCTAGCTGATCGAGTTGTGGCGTTAGATCTGATTTCATTTATCACTATCGGATTTATTACGGTTTACACCTTAGACAGCGGTGAGGACGCTCTGTTAGACATCGCCATTACATTAGGTTTGGTCGCATTTCTCGGCACGATCGCATTTGCACGTTTGATCGTTAAAAGAAAGGAGAAAGAATAATGGACGTGTTGATTGGACTATTTTTATGCTTAGGAACATTGTTGACCTTGGTTGCAAGTCTAGGTGTCCTGAGGCTTCCTGATTTGTATACCCGAATGCATGCAGCGACCAAAGCTGGAACTGTCGGAGTGAGCTGCTTGTTATTAGCGGTCGCTTTCTCACTCCCTGAAGTTACCGTGATCTCTCGGGTTATCGGTACGATGTTGTTTATCGTTCTCACTGCGCCAGTCGCCTCCCACCTGCTCGGCAGAGCAATGCGAGAGGTCGGATATAAGATTTGGCGTAATGATTAACCATTAGCGTCGAATAGTACTACGCCCTAGTTGAAATAAACTCGAAGCTGTATTGATGAAGTCGGAAGTAATTGACGGTATATTCAAATGCACGACCATCTTCTAGGTAACCAGTGGACTCAACTTTTAGAATAGGGGAAGCTTCTGTTTCATTCAGGTATGAGGCCGTCTCTGCATCTAACAAATACGGTTTGACAGACTGACAGCTTTTCGCAATTTTCAATCTTTTGCTATTTTCAATGTACTCATATTTAGAACCATTCATTATGGCTATGCTCAAGTCTGGAAATAACATTGCTGGCATATGAGTGACTTCGTAAATTTCAGGCTCATCATTAATACATCTGAGTCTATGTATTTCATATGTATCATCATTGGGCGAGAGATTTAACTGCTTAGCAACCTGCTCATTCGGCTTTTTAAGTTCGAACTTTATGACTTGAGAGCTAGGCGTTTTCCCCTGTTTACTGACTTCCTCGATAAAACCCAGCAAATGTAAGGCATCATGTTGGGCTTTTAGATCGTTTACATAAGTTCCACTACCTCTTGTCCGACTAATTAAATTATTGTCGACCAGAATTTGTAAGCTTTTTCTGATGGTTACGCGGCTTACGGAAAACTCTTCTTGCAAATCACTCTCTTTTGGAAGCATCGATTTAGGTTGTAGTTCCCCATCTTTGATCTTTTTTTCTAATCGTTCCGCAATGTCTATGTATTTGGGTTTCATAATACCTCGCTAAGTCTTGGATCATGATAGCAAGAATGTGATCTGAGATGTAGTTAATACTTTTCCTTAGGATCTTTGTGTGATTTTTATCTCGTATCTTTGTGCTTACACTTTAAATGTATCATAAAAGTATTAATACTTATTTTGTACATTTTCAGGATAAACATTTGAGGTAGCGAAATGAAACGTCAAAAATTAACGATTGTTGGTGCTGGCAGTACATACACACTTGGTATGATGAACAGCCTTATTGCCGAAAAAGATAACTTTCCACTCGCAAAAGTCGTGTTTTACGACATAGATGAGAAACGCCAAGAATCGAATGCATTAGCTACTGAAATTCTATTGCGAGAACACTATCCAGAAGTTGAAGAGTTTGTTTATACAACGGATAAATCTGTCGCATTCGCAGATTCGGACTTTTTCTTTATCCAGATCCGCACTGGTGGGTTGGCCATGCGCGAGCGCGATGAACAAATCCCGCTATCCAACTCTTGTGTTGGGCAAGAGACATGTGGCGCGGGAGGAATGGCATATGGACTTCGCTCTATCGGCGACATGATCCAGCTAGTGAATGAGATCCGACAAACGTGTCCAGATGCGTGGATTCTTAATTACACCAACCCGGCGGCAATTGTCGCTGAAGCTTTAAATCGTGAATTTCCGCATGATAAGCGAATTCTAAATATCTGTGATATGCCAGCAGCGATTATGGTCAGCTATGCGCAATTGTTAGGATGTGAAATTTGGGACTTCGTTCCTGAATATTTTGGGCTTAATCACTATGGCTGGTTTACCAAAATTCGTAACAAACAGGGTGAAAACTTAACGGACAAAATTAAAAATATCATCCTAAAAGAAGGGATCAGTGCGGTTGATGCGGAAATAGCGGATGACCCATCGTGGCAAGCCACATTCAAAAACATGAGAACAATGCTTGCTGATAATCCAGAGTTTTTGCCGAATACGTATCTTCAATACTATTTGTACCCTGAAAAAATGGTGGCGAAAGAGGATATCAATAATACTCGCGCAAGGCAGGTAATTAACGGCCGTGAGAAACGAGTGTTCGAATTGAACGCAAGAATAATTGAAGCGGGCACCACGAAGCACGAAACACTGCATGCCGATATCCATGGTCGATACATGGTGAGAGTCGCGGCTTCGCTAGCCTACAATTTGAGCGATGTATATCTCGTCATCGTACCGAATAATGGTGCTATTACAAATTTACAAAATGACGCCATGGTAGAAGTTCCAGCTGCGCTAACTAGTGATGGACCGAAAGCTTTTACTGTAGGAAAAATCCCAACCTTCCAAAAAGCCATGATTGAGAGCCAACTTGGTTACGAGAAATTAGTTGTGGATGCTTGGTACGAAGGAAGTCAGCAAAAGCTGATTAATGCACTCACACTTAACCGTACCGTGGTTAATGTGCCAAAAGCTAAAGAAATAACAAAACAATTACTAGAAGAAAATAAAGCCTACCTTCCTCAATTTTTTCAATAACAACTGGACGTTCGGGGCCTACTTGTAGGCTCCGTGAATGAAACAAGAGGTTTATATGAAAGACATTATTCAAAGGTTCGGAGCCGCGATGTTTGTTCCCGTTCTATTATTTCCAGCAGCGGGCATGTTATTGGGTTTCTCTGTTGTGCTGTTAAATCAAGAAGTGTTTCCTTGGGCACTAGAGGGGAGTGCTTGGGTTAAAGTCTCGACGATCATTTTACAGGCATCTCTCGCTGTATTTAAAAATATGGCACTTATTTTTGCCGTTGGGTTACCTATCGCTTTAGCTAAAAAAGCATCTGGTCGCGCTGTACTTGCAACACTCGTTTCCTACATTACGTTTAACTACGTTATTGGTGGAATCCTTCAATTTTGGGGACCAGAACTGGGCGTGAACTATACGGAAGGTGAGCGAGGTTTGACTGAAGTTGGTGGCATTCTAACGCTTGATACCAACTTACTAGGTGCCATTTTAATTGCAAGTCTCTCTGTTTGGGTTCACAACCGATTCTTTGATAAAAAGCTACCGGATTGGGCGGCTGTATTTGGCGGAACGCCATTGGTTGTGATCATTAGTTTCCCCATTATGGTCGTGATGGCAATTCTAACTTGTTTGACTTGGCCAAGTATTCAGCATGGTATTAACAATCTGCAATCATTTTTGGTTTCTGCTGGATCGTTAGGGGTATGGCTATTTACGTTTTTAGAGCGAATCATGATACCAACGGGGTTGCATCATTTCGTATATGGTCCCGTTTTTTATGGGCCAGTTGCAGTCGATGGCGGAACGGTTGCCTATTGGATTCAAAATATACAGACATTCGCCCAGAGCTCGGAAAGTTTAACGACACAATTTCCTCAGGGTGGTTTGATGTTGACGGGAATGGGTAAAGTGTTTGGTTGTACGGGTATCGCACTAGCACTCTATTCAGTTGCGAAAAAAGAAAATAAAAAGATGGTGATGGGGTTAGTGCTCGGAGCCGCAATCACAGCAATTCTTACAGGGATAACCGAACCAATAGAGTTTACATTCTTATTTATCGCACCTGCGCTGTTTGCTTTGCATGCGTTGTTATCTGCGACAATGGCAACGATCGCCTTTATGTTTGGTGTTTCCGGTAACTTTCAGACTGGCTTGATAGACTTCATTTTCCAAAACTGGTTGCCTTTGGCTGGTAACCATGCAGGAACATACGTGATTCAGATTATTATTGGTCTCATGTTTACTGGTGTTTACTTTGTTACGTTTCGCGCGCTTATTTTAAAATACAACATACTTACTCCGGGGCGTGAAGGTGCAGATAGTAAGTTGTATTCCAAAGCTGACTACAAAGAAGCGAAAGCGGTCCATAGCAGTAGCGCAAGTCCGTCACAAGCTAGTGCCTTTATTGAAGGTTTGGGTGGAAAAGAAAACATTGACTTGTTAACTAATTGCGCGACGCGTCTGCGTGTTAAAGTTAAAGATGTCTCTCTGGTAAAGGAGAACGCATTTTTCACACAGCACGGAGCGGTGAATATTGTTAGAAATCAAGAGAGCCTTCAAATCATCGTTGGTTTAACGGTGCCACAAGTTCGCGAAGATATGAGCCAACTGATAAAAGCTTAACCCCCAAACTAATGCTCCAGCTCATATGGCTCAAAGGTGAGATAGAATTATCTCACCTTTTTTGTGTACATGAAGCATATTTCGCTCAGTTTCCACGAAAGTGGGGAGGAGTTATCGAGCGAGCTAAAATATAGTTAGGTTATACCCGTCTGTATTGTTGGAAGACTTGTTGAGTCTCTAATTGACAGTGGCGCCACTTTCTATGTTGAAAAGCGTTTTAATTTCTTCCAGCACTTCTGGGTTAGCAATAGCACCAATGTTTTTTACAGCTTGTCCGTTTACCAATTGTTTCACTGCTAGCTCAACCAATTTGCCTGAGCGCGTTTTAGGAATATCACTGATAGCAAAAATTTGTCGTGGGACATGGCGCGGTGAACATTTTGTTTTCAATGTTTGGCGAATTGAATCGGTGAGTTGTTGGGTTAACTCGACGTTGTGAGCGAGTTTTACTAGTAACCAGATTTCTTCAGACTGCTGGTTTAACTTGCCGACGGCGATGGAGTCCTCGACCTCGGGTAACGCGTTCACTTGCTGATAGATCTCAGCGGTGCCGATTCGTACGCCGCCTGGATTCAATGTCGCATCGCTACGGCCATAAAAAATAAAACCGCCATGTTCGGTTTGCATCACATCGTCGCCATGGTGCCAGATATCGGTAAACTTGCTCCAATAAGCGTTGTGATAGCGTTCGCCGTTGTCGTGCCAGAAGCCAATAGGGAAGTTAGGTAGTGAGTTATTGCAAGTTAGTTCGCCGCGTTGCTGTGTAATGGTTTTTCCCTCGTCGTCCAAAACACGCACGTCGATTCCCAGCCCTGCGCCTTGGCATTCACCTTTGTAAACTGGTGAGATAGGGTTTCCCAGTACAAAGCATCCGCAAATATCCGTGCCGCCAGCGATAGAAGCGAGATGTAAGTCCTGCTTGATGTGCTGATAGACATAACTAAATTGTTCTGGGTAAAGCACCGAACCAGTTGAGCAAAGAGTTTTGAGTGACTTCAGGTTATGTTCTAGTTTTGGAGAGCAGTTTGCCTGTTCCAGTGCTTCTAAGTATTTCGCTGAAGTACCAAACAGCGACACGCTATGTTCTTCTGCTAATTGCCATAAGACGGAGTGATCAGGGTAAACCGGACTACCGTCGTAAATCACTAAGGCAGCACCACTCGCAAGAGCGGAAACATGCCAGTTCCACATCATCCAACCACATGTTGTGTAGTAGAAAACCTTGTCTTGCGATTTGATGTCGCAATGCAGTTGATGTTCTTTGAGGTGATTGAGCAAGGTACCGCCTGCGGAATGGACAATACACTTAGGTTGACCTGTTGTACCAGAAGAATACAAAATGAATAACGGGTCATTAAACAGCGTTGGTTGATATTGAATTGATTGTGGAGAAAAGTGGTGAGTAATATCGGACCAAGAAACAAACTCAGAAGTGCTAGCACTCTCAGCGTTTTGTAAATATTCGATTTGGCATACGCTAATAGTAGTCTCTTCGGAGGCACTGCTTAACTTACTACTAAGAGTGGTGTTCTTGTTCGTCATATCGAAAGCTTTGCCTCCGAACTGGTAGCCATCACAGCAAAAAAGAACTTTCGGTTTGACCTGACCAAAACGCTCTACGACGCTATCGATACCAAAATCAGGAGAGGTTGAAGTCCAAATGGCACCAAGACTGGTGGTGGCCAGCATGGCAATAACGGTTTCAGGAAGGTAGGGCAAATAACCCGCAACGACATCGCCTTTACCGACACCACAATTGAGTAGCCATTGTTGAATGGCAGAAACTTGTTCAAGCAACTGTTTACCGGTGAGTTGTCTGTGTTCACCGCTTTCATTGCTAAAAACAATAAACTCACGCTCTGGTGATTGCTCAGCCTGAGATAGGAGGTTCTCTGCGTAGTTCAGCGTGGCGTCAGCAAACCATACTGTGTCTCTATTTACATGGTGATGATTAGAACCTGTTTGTGTCCATTTGGGACTGCCAAGGCTCTTGATTTGCGAACCTATATCTCCGATTACGTTGCAAAACTGCCAAGTATGTCGCCAAAATTCATCATTGTGCTCAATGGACCACTGGTGTAGAGACGTGTAATTGTTGATTACGGTACCTTCGGCTTTGTCTTTATTAACCTTTTCGATGAACCGTAATAAGTTGCTATTGCTGACGCGCTCAGCAGATGGTGACCAAATAGGTGCAGAATTTGGCATAGGTCCCTCTAATTTCAATTCTTTTGAATATGACCAAAAACAAAATAAAGGGGCGAACATAGCAGTGTTCGCCCCTTAACTGATCGTTTAAAGTTGTTCGGCAAGCTGAGGTAGTACCTCAAATAAATCACCAACCAATCCATAGTCGGCAACTTCAAAGATAGGAGATTCTGGATCTTTGTTGATCGCGACAATCACTTTGGATTCCTTCATTCCTGCAAGATGCTGGATGGCACCGGAAATCCCAACCGCTATATAAAGCTTAGGTGCAACGATTTTACCGGTTTGACCCACTTGTAAGTCGTTGGCAACAAACCCGGCATCAACCGCCGCGCGAGAAGCGCCAATGGCAGCACCTAGTTTATCGGCCACTTGTTCGATCAACGCGAAGTTCTCTTTGCTACCGACCCCGCGTCCACCTGACACAACCACCTCTGCCGCGCTTAATTCAGGGCGCTCTGACACGGTTTTATCGACAGAAACCAATTCAACCATTGGAGCTGAGATAGTTACCTGCTGATGCTTAATATCAGCTTGGTTGTGACAAGTAACCGGCTCAAACGCAGACGCGCGCACGGTGATGACGCGAACCTTGTCGCTGGTGGTCACTTTGGCAAATGCGTTTCCTGCGTAAATAGGGCGGACAAAAGTGTTTTCATCGATAACTTGGACAATATCGGAAATTTGCCCAACGCCGAACTTCGCTGCTACTCGCGGTGCAAGATCTTTCCCTTTTGATGATGAGCTAGCCCAGATTGCGTCAAAACCTTCAGCAATACTCACTACAGTAGGTGCGATACTCTCGGCAAATTGATGCTTAAGTTGCTCATCATCGACACAAATTACGTTTGATATACCATCAACGCGACAAGCTTGCTGAGCGACTTCTTCACACTGGTGGCCCACTACGATCAAAACATTGTCTTGGCTGACTTGTTTTGCTGCATTAACCACTTTGAGTGTGTCCGCATGCAATTGGTTATTGTCATGCTCTGCTATGATTAAGTTCTTCATGAAATCACCTTCGCTTCGTTACGCAGCTTATCGAGAAGCTCTGAGACAGATTCAACCTTGATGCCACCTTTTCTTTGCGCTGGCGGTGTGATTTCTTGAATGGTTTGGCTAAATACCACTTCAACACCCAGACTGTCAGGTGTGATGGTATCTAACGGCTTGCGCTTAGCTTTCATGATATTAGGCAAAGAGGCAAAACGCGGTTCATTCAGGCGTAAGTCAGTACTGATCACCGCAGGTAAGTTCATCGTGACCGTCATCAAGCCGCCGTCCACTTCTCTCACGACCTGAACTTTTTGATCTTCAATCTTCACGTCGGAAGCGAAAGTTGCTTGAGGCCAGTCAAGTAGGGCGGCCAGCATCTGAGCCACTTGGTTGTTGTCAGTATCAATGGATTGTTTACCCGTAATCACAAGCTGTGCTTGTTCTTGCTCAACCAGAGCTTTGAGCAGCTTAGCGACGACCAATGGCTCTATTTTGTCTTCAGTATCGATATGAATAGCGCGATCGGCACCTAACGCAAGCGCAGTACGTAGTTGCTCCTGACACTGGCTACCGCCGGCACTGACAACGATGACTTCATCTGCAATACCTTGCTCCTTTAGTCGTACGGCTTCTTCAACGGCTATTTCGCAAAATGGATTAATCGTCATCTTGACGTTATTGGTTTCAACATCGCTATGGTCCGCTTTCACGCGAACTTTAACGTAGGGATCAATGACCCTTTTGATTGGCACTAGTATTTTCACGTTAGATTCCTTTTACAGTGAAGACTATGTGTTTACAGTGAAGACGATGTGATGACGTCTTTAAAATGATGTTAATTTACCTTTACGTTTGCGTCAACTTTAAATATATTGTTGATTAACAAGTTGGCAACATGCAAAGAAAAAGGAATGCAATCATGGAAAGAGACTGCATGGAATTTGATGTTCTGATTGTAGGCGCTGGTCCCGCAGGTTTGTCTGCGGCATGCCGAATCAAACAATTAGCAGCAGAAAAAAAACAAGACCTCTCTGTTTGCGTGGTAGAAAAAGGTTCTGAAGTTGGAGCGCATATTTTATCGGGTGCGGTGTTTGAAACGCGGAGTTTGGATGAGCTTTTTCCCGACTGGGAAGAGAAAGGCGCGCCGCTCAATACCAAAGTAAACCAAGATAAAACCTACTATCTAGGCAATGACATCAATGGTCATGAACTGCCTTCTTGGGCGGTGCCTAATACGTTACATAACAAAGGTAATTACATCATAAGTTTGGGCAGTCTATGCCGATGGATGGCGTTGCAGGCTGAGAACTTAGGGGTGGAGGTCTACCCAGGTTTTACCGCCAGTCAAGCGATCATCGATGAAGATAGTCGTGTTTGTGGCGTGATCACGGGCGATATGGGATTAGATAAAAATGGTGAACAAAAAGGAAATTTCGAACCTGGTATTGAACTGCGAGCGAAGTTTACTTTATTTGCTGAAGGCGCACGGGGGCATATTGGTAAGCAGTTGATTAACCGATTTAATCTTGCTGAAGAGAAAACGCCTCAACACTACGCTATCGGTTTTAAAGAGCTGTGGGAAATCCCATCAGAGCAGCATCAGCAAGGTTTAGTAGTGCACGGATTAGGTTGGCCGTTATCAAATGAAGCTACAGGTGGCAGTTATCTCTACCATTTAGAGGGAAACCAAGTTGCCGTCGGGTTGATTGTTGACTTGAATTATAAGAATCCGCACTTGAGTCCATTTGATGAGTTTCAACGTTTTAAACACCACCCGTTGATTGAGCAATACCTCAAAAATGGGAAGCCTATTAGCTATGGCGCGAGAGCGATTACCAAGGGCGGCTTTCATTCGCTTCCCACGCAGCAGTTTGCTGGTGGCTTGTTAATTGGCTGTGATGCAGGAACACTTAACGGCGCTAAAATCAAAGGCACACACACCGCAATAAAATCTGGAATGCTTGCCGCTGAAGCAGTATGTGAAGCCCTTGAGAGTCAGTCAGTTACTGCTGATTATCAAAAGCATTTCAAACAGTCTTGGCTGTATGAAGAGCTTTATCAAGCACGTAACTTCTCAAGTGGAATCCACCGCTTTGGATCGTGGCTGGGCGGTGGTTTAGCGCTGCTGGAACATAACGTGTTAAAAGGTAAAGCTAAGTGGCATATCCGCTGTGATAAGCCTGATCATCAGTCTCTGTTATTGGCGGAAAACAGCAATGAAATTGTCTATCCGAAGCCTGATGGCGTGTTAAGTTTCGATCGCCTCTCTTCCGTTTATCTATCCAATATCTTCCATGAGGAAGATCAACCATGCCACTTACGACTGGAGAACCAGCGGATCCCTATTGAGCAGAACCTTGAATTATATGCAGAGCCAGCACAGCGCTATTGTCCGGCTGGCGTGTATGAAATCGTACAGGGGGAGCAGCAGCCAGAGCTGCAAATAAATGCGGCCAACTGTATCCACTGTAAGACCTGCGACATCAAAGATCCAAGTCAAAATATTACCTGGACTCCGCCAGAAGGTGGTGGTGGTCCGAACTATCCAAATATGTAAGCGTTTGAGAATAATTTTTATTAACAATTTATTTACTTAAAGTTTGCGTTAGTTCAAATCTTTCTCGATGAACTCGATTGCAACTTAATCTTTCAGGCACTATTCTGATTTTAAATTGACGTTTACGTAAACTGAATACAAAGTTGATGCATAGGTGTAAAAGCGGTTACCAGTATCAAAGTTAGGTTTGATCAAATAGTGCTCAATGGAACGCACTTAAAATAACGAAAGGGAGATCAACTATGGTATCGGAATCGCCTCTGTTGCAGGTAAACGATATTTCATTGGCTTTTGGTGGGGTGAAAGCTTTAACTGACGTGAGCTTCCATGTGAATGAAAAGGAAATTTTTTCAATCATTGGCCCAAACGGTGCAGGTAAAACCTCAATGCTCAATTGCATCTCTGGTCGATACACACCAAACAAAGGCTCTGTAATCTTCGCTGGAGATGATGTAACTAAACGGACACCTAGCCAACGAGCTGAGTTAGGGTTGGGAAGAACCTTCCAAAACTTAGCGCTCTTTTCTCACATGTCGGTACTGGACAACATCATGGTTGGCCGACACCACCTACTAAAAAACAACTTCGTCACGGGGCCACTCTATTGGTTCTCTAATGCGCAGAAAGAAGAGATGGCGCACCGCAAATATGTGGAAGACGTGATCGATTTTCTAGAAATCCAGCACATCCGAAAAGCGACTGCAGGCACCCTATCTTACGGCTTACGTAAGCGTGTAGAGCTTGCTCGTGCCATTGCCTTAAAACCTAAGTTATTGCTGCTTGATGAACCAATGGCAGGAATGAACTTGGAAGAAAAGGAAGACATGGCACGTTACATCATGGATCTGAATGAAGAATTAGATATCACGATCATCATGATTGAGCACGATATGGGCGTGGTCATGGACATCTCTAATCGCGTTTTGGTTTTGGATTTCGGTAAACACATTGCTACGGGTGAGCCTGAAGAAGTGATGGCCAACCCACATGTGAAACAAGCGTACTTAGGCGAAGAGTTACCGACATTAGAGGAGAGTGCATAATGGCACAGCAACATAATGATTGGGCAGATATAACCCGCTTAGATACCTTTCCAAAAGTGTTGCAACACAATGCCAAGAACTGGCCCGAACAAGTCGCAATGCGTGAAAAGGAGTTTGGTATATGGCGAGAGTTCACTTGGAAGGATTATGAAAACCGCGTCAAGTGGATGGCACTGGCACTACAAGATTTAGGTATTGGTGAGCAAGATGTCGTTGGTTTGCTAGGTGATAACCGCCCGGAATGGGTATGGGGCGAGTTAGCGGCACATGCGATCAAAGGTTTCTCGCTGGGCATCTATCAAGATTCTATGCACGAAGAGGTGGCGTACCTTATCAACTATGCCAAAGCAAAAGTCGTGATTGCCGAAGATGAAGAGCAATGCGACAAGCTGCTTGAGCTTGGTGATGAAATTCCTAGCGTTGAATACATTATTTACTGCGATCCTCGTGGAATGCGTAAATACGATGATCCAAGATTGATTGATGTTGAACAGGTCTACAAAAAAGGTCAGCTGATTGATAAAGCGGACCCAGACAAATATCTCAATATGGTTGTTGAAACCAAAGGCAGCGATCTTTCAATTCTTTGTACAACGTCGGGTACGACTTCTAAACCAAAATTGGCTCAGCTACACAGTGGCACGTTCTTGGATCACTGTGCGGCTTACTTGCGTGCAGACCCTCGTTCCCCAGGCGACAACTACGTTTCTGTTCTGCCTTTGCCTTGGATTATGGAGCAGGTTTACGTGGTTGGTCAGGCGTTGATTTCTCGTCAAATCGTTAACTTTGTGGAAGAACAAGAAACCATGATGTCCGACTTGCGTGAAATCGGTCCAAACTTTGTGCTGTTAGCGCCGCGAGTGTGGGAAAACATTGTGGCAGACGTGTCTGCACGAATGATGGATTCGACACCGTTTAAGCAAAAGATGTACAAACTGGGCATGAGCTTAGCCAACAAAGCGTTAGAGCAGGGCAAACGTTCTAAACTCGCCGAATGGATTCTTTTGCGTGCTTTGCGAGACCGTTTAGGCTTTTCGAACCTAACATCTGCTGCAACGGGCGGCGCGGCGATGGGGCCTGACACTTTCCGTTACTTGCAAGCGATCGGTGTACCACTCAAGCAGCTTTACGGTCAAACCGAAATGTGTGGTGCGTACACCGTCCACCAAGCCGATGACGTGGACTATGATTCGGTTGGCGTTGCGTTTGATAATGCAGAAGTGAAAGTCATCAACCCAGACAGCAATGGCGTTGGTGAAATCATCGCGAAAAGTACAGGCATGTTTACTGGCTACTTAAACAACCAAGCAGCATATGATGAAGATGTTCAAGATGGTTGGATGCACACAGGCGATGCGGGCTATTTTAAAGATTCCGGTCACTTGGTGGTGATTGATCGTCTGAAAGATATGTCGGAAACCAGCCACGGCAACCGCTACTCTCCGCAGTTCATTGAAAACAAACTCAAGTTCTCGCCGTTTATTGCAGAAGCCGTGGTGGTAGGTAAAGGTCGACCT
Organism: Vibrio sp. 1731; assembly: GCF_033339955.1. Lineage (NCBI taxonomy): Bacteria > Pseudomonadati > Pseudomonadota > Gammaproteobacteria > Vibrionales > Vibrionaceae > Vibrio > Vibrio sp. 1731. The sequence continues at coordinate 182,089 of NZ_JAWOVO010000006.1, forward strand.
TGGCTGTCTGCCATCATCTGTATTCGCTATGCGATCGTCGCGAAGTGGGCAGAGCAACGCGGCTTGGCATTTACCAACTACACCAACTTATCTGCTCAACCAGAAGTGTACCAAGCGATTCGTGAAGAAGTTCAAAAAGTGAACGAATCCCTACCGGATGCACAGAAGATCAGCAAATTCATTCTACTTTACAAAGAGCTGGATGCCGACGATGGCGAGTTAACTCGTACGCGTAAAGTGCGTCGTGGTGTGGTTGCAGAGAAATACGGAGACATCATCGAAACCATCTACAGCGACGATCCAAAAGTCGATGTCGATACAGTGATCACTTATCAAGATGGCACTAAAACACGCATTCAAACGTCGCTAGTTATTGAAACGCTTATTGAGCATGAGCCAACACTAGTGGATAGCGAACAACGGAGGATCGCATAGTGAATACGGATTTATTACTGCAACTCGTCATTAATGGCGTGATCGTTGGCATGTTGTATGGCGTTGTCGCCATGTGCTTTGTATTGATTTACAAATCGACCCAGGTGGTCAATTTTGCTCAGGGTGAGTTCTTGTTGATTGGCGCGTGGGTATGTTGGGCGGCATTGGTGCACCTACAGTTACCGTTCTTTATTGGCTTTTTACTCACGCTCGCGTTCATGATGATTTTTGGTATCGCCGTGCAAACCATTGTGCTCAGACCGTTGATTGGTGAACCGATTATTTCTGTGATCATGGTGACCATCGGTCTATCGATGTTTTTCCAAGCGCTGATGAAGTGGATATTTGGCGTCTCTGCTGTGTCGTACCCGCAAGTGTTTGAAACCAACGTGGTGAATATCGGAGGTTTGAATGTTGAGTTTGCTTACATTCTGAGTTTGATCTTCTCAATGCTCATCATGGGCGCGTTTTACTGGTTCTTCAAATTCAGCAAAATGGGTCTGGCAATGCGCGCAACGGCATTTAACCAGCAAGTAGCCCAGAGTCTTGGCATTTCCATCAAGAAAGTGTTCGCCATCAGTTGGGCCATTTCGGCAATGGTATCTGCAACAGCAGGGATTGTTATCGGTATCGTTAACGGCGTATCTGACGCGCTATCCATTATTGGTATCAAAGTTTTCCCAGCCGTTATTTTAGGTGGCTTAGATTCGGTAGTCGGCGCAATTGTCGGTGGTATCACCATCGGGGTGCTAGAAAACTTGGCTGAGTTTTTTGATAGCCAATACCTGCAAGTGGGTAACCTGTACAACATCGCACCATTCTATGTGCTGTTAATCATTCTTGCCTTCAAGCCATATGGCCTGTTTGGTACCAAAGATATTGAGCGTATTTAAGGAGAAATAACATGGCTCAACTTAGCATGCGCCCATGTGGGGATTTTCGAACCACATACAAAAGCGATACGCCAATTTTTGAAACCAAAACCATCAGAAGCCTTGCGATTGCTGGTGTCATCGCCATGCTGGCAGCACCGCTGGTCTTGGATATTTACTTCCTAAACCTGTTTATTCAGATTGCATACCTCGGTATCGCGGCATTGGGCTTAAACATTCTGGTTGGTTTTACCGGACAAATCTCGCTAGGTCACGGTGCGTTCTTTGGCTTTGGCGCCTTTGCATCGGCTTGGTTAAATAACCAGTTTAACATTCCAGTCGTGTTTGCGATTCCGCTCGCGGGTTACTTAACCATGATTGTGGGGATGCTGTTTGGTCTGCCAGCGGCTCGAATTAAAGGTTTATACCTAGCTATCGCAACGTTGGCGGCGCAGTTTATTCTAGAGGACTTCTTTGCTCGCGCAGATTGGTTCAGTGGCGGCTCATACGGTGCTAGCGCGAACCCAATTAATTTGTTTGGCTTTGAGTTTACGACTGACGAAAGCTTTTTCTATATCGCTCTGTTTGCGCTGATCTTCATGTATATGTGGGCATCAAACTTAATCCGTTCTCGTGACGGTCGCGCGTTTGTCTCAGTACGAGATCACTATCTGTCAGCAGAGATCATGGGCATCAACCTAACTAAGTATCGTCTGCTCTCATTTGGAGTGTGTGCATTCTATGCAGGCATCGGGGGCGCACTCTACGGACATTATCTAGGGTTTGTATCAGCAGAAGGCTTCACCATCATGATGTCTATCCAGTTTTTGGCAATGATCATCATTGGTGGCTTAGGCTCAGTCAAAGGTACGCTGATGGGGACGATATTTATCGTACTGCTGCCTGAAGTTTTAGAGTTTGGCGTAACGGGGCTTTCAGCGTTTGGTGATACCACCGCTTTCACTGATGGTCTGGCTTACTTCAAAGAAATGGCGATTGGTTTAGTCATCATGCTGTTCCTCATTTTCGAACCTCAAGGATTATCGCATCGCTGGCAACAGATTCGAGCATATTGGAAACACTATCCGTTCTCATATTAACGTGGAATTAAGTGGAATATACCTCAATAACAAGGACAACGAGTTATGAACAAAGGACATTTAGCGACAACGTTGGTGCTGTCATCTGCACTGTTTACTACCGCAACTTGGGCAAAAGATTCTGTGTTTGTCGGGCAATTAGTCGATTTTTCTGGACCAACGGCCTATGTGAGCAAGCCCTATGGTTCTGGCGTGCGAGATGCATTGCGTTGGATTAACCAAAACGGTGGCATTAACGGTACCGAGCTCGAATTTGAAACAGTAGACATGGCGTACAAAGTACCAGTGGCGATTTCCAACTATAAACGTTGGGTGGCGCGTAAAGACATGGTTGCGCTGCAAGGTTGGGGTACGGCGGATACCGAAGCACTTATTTCGTTTGTTACCAAAGACAAAGTGCCGGTGTTCTCTGCTTCTTATTCTGGTCACTTAACTGACCCAACTGGCAAAAACCCAAAAACCGCGAAACCAGCGCCTTATAATTTCTTTTATGGTGCGTCGTACTCAGATGCGTGCCGTGCGCTAGTTAAGTGGGCGAAAGAAGATTGGGAATCTAAGGGCAATCAAGGTGCGCCGAAATTTACGCACATTGGCGATAACCATCCATTCCCGAATGCGCCAAAAGAAGCGTGTGCAGAGTACGCTAAAGAGCTTGGTTTTGATGTGCAAAACCCAGTCGTTGTGTCACTAAAACCAGGGGACTTCAAAGCGCAATGTTTGTCGCTGAAAGAGTCAGGCACCAACTACGGTTACATTGCTAATATCGGTAGCTCGGTTATCTCACTAGTGAAGTCTTGTAACACGGTTGGGACAGAGTTCCAGTACATGGCAAACATTTGGGGCGGCGACAAGCCAGTGCTTGAAGCAGCAGGCGATGGCCTTAAAGATTACGTTTTCCCGGGTATGACGGCGTTTTGGGGAGATGATAATGAGGGCATGAAGCTGGTTCGTGAGATTTCTAAGCAGTCTGAATCAGAGCCGGGCGAATTCAGAACTCACCATTACATTCGCGGTATTTGTTCTGCGTTCTATATGAAAGAAGCAATGCAGTGGGCGAAAGACAACGGTGGCATCACAGGTGAAAACATCAAGAAGGGCATGTATGTCCATGACAACTGGGTACCACAAGGCTTAGAAGGTGTTTGTGTCCCTGCGAACTGGAAACCGGAAGATCACCGAGGCACAACAACTGTGAACGTCTTTATGGGCAACAACGATGGCGGCGCAGTTGATATTAAGAAAGTATCTCAGGTGACATTGTCACGTCGTGACGATTGGCTAGGTTACTAATTTACGACTTATTAATAACAAAGCCTACTGAAAATAAGGATGGGTGAGAGAACACTCTCACCCTAGCAAGGAGTAGTTTGATGGCTGAATTAGCAACGAATATCGAACCGGCAGAAATACTGCTTTCAGTGAACAACATTGAAGTCGTCTACGACGAAGTAATACTAGTACTTCGCGGTGTGAGTTTAGAAGTTCCAAAAGGGCAGATTGTGACCTTACTGGGCGCCAACGGTGCGGGTAAATCCACAACGTTGAAAGCCATTTCTGGTTTATTGAAAACCGAAGATGGTGAAGTGACGCGCGGCGAAATCAACTTCATGGGCGAGCGTATAGACAACAAAAGCCCGGAAGAGATCGTCCGTTCGGGCATCTTCCAAGTTATGGAAGGGCGCCGAATTGTTGAAGATATGACGGTAATAGAAAATCTTCGCTTAGGCGCTTATACACGCACTGACAACGAAGTTGAACAAGACATCGAAATGGTGTTTGACTATTTCCCGCGACTCAAAGAGCGCACTGGCCTGGCGGGCTATTTGTCTGGCGGTGAGCAACAAATGTTAGCGATTGGCCGAGCATTAATGGCTCGACCGAAGATGATTTTGTTGGACGAACCGTCTATGGGGCTTTCTCCACTGCTAGTTAAAGAAGTATTCAGCATTATTAACAAGATCAACAAAGAGCAAGGTATTACCATGCTTTTGGTTGAGCAGAATGCCAACTTCGCTCTTCAAGCGGCCGATTACGGTTACATCATGGAATCAGGCAAAATCGTACTAGATGGCAGCAAGCACGAATTGCTAAACAATGAGGACGTAAAAGAATTCTACCTTGGCGGCGGCGATGAAGATCGCAAGAGCTTTAAGAATCTGAAATCTTACAAACGTCGTAAGCGTTGGTTGTAAGGAGCAAGGATGAACGAACTATTTGATGCGAAAGAATCGTTGTCTCTACAGGCGCGAGAAGAGTCGCTGTTTCAACGTTTGCCAGCACTGATTGAGAATTCGAAAGCCAATAGCGAACATTACGCAGCGCATTTTTCTGAGTTAGATCCTACATTGGCAAACAATCGTGAAGGGCTTGCTCAGCTCCCGATTACACGTAAGTTCAATGTACCTAATCAGCAGCAACTTAAACCGCCGTTTGGTGGCTTAAATAGCGTTGCCATTGGTCAAATGGCGCGCGTATTCCAATCTCCTGGGCCGTTATATGAGGCTCAAACGGATGAGGCCGATTTCTGGCGTATGGGGCGCGCGTTTCACGCTGCTGGGTTCTGTGCGGGTGATTTAGTGCATAACACGCTCTCTTACCATTTCTCTCCTGGCGGATTTATTATGGATGGTGGCGCAAGGGCTTGTGGCTGTGCGGTATTTCCGGCTGGAGTAGGCAATACCGAAGCGCAAATAGAGGCAATTAAACAGCTTCAACCTAATGGTTACACTGGCACACCTTCTTATTTGCTGACGTTGCTACAAAAGTACCAAGAGAAATACAATGAGCTGCCTAGCTTTGAGAAAGCTCTGGTCTCTGGTGAAGCGGTTACAGCAGACATGCAACAGATGTTTGAGGAAAAAGGCATTGCAGTCTTTCAAGCCTACGCAAGTGCAGAGCTTGGTTTGATTGCTTATCAAGTGTCTGGTGAACAAGGATTAGTGATTGCCGAAGATATTATTGTTGAAATCGTTGATCCTGATGGTGTTCCTGTACAACCGGGAGAAGTCGGTGAAGTCGTTGTAACGTCGCTCGATGAGAAGTTCCCGCTGATTCGCTACGCAACGGGAGATTTATCGGCATACCTAGAGACAAGTTCTGATTCTTCACGCACGAATGCACGAATTAAGGGCTGGATGGGACGAGCAGACTCCGCGGTGAAAGTAAAAGGGCTGTTTGTTTATCCGCATCAGATCCAAGAAGTCTGTCGTCGCCACGATATTAAAGGCTCCTTGAAAATTGAGCGCGATGGCTTCAACGATGCCATTACTTTCTGTTGTCATGATGTGCATGTATCAGCAGAGGACATTCAAGCAACACTCCAGTCTGTCACTAAACTGAAAGGCAATGTCCAGTTTGTACCGAACCAAGCGGAGCAGCCGTTAATCAATGATCTTCGCAGTTAACTCATTGGTGGCATAAGTGCAGTAGAAAGTGGTTGTCATAAAAAACTAACAACGTCAGACAAAAGGCTAGAAAAGGGATACCACATTGCGCTGCGTATCCCTTTATTTTTTACTACCGCAATCAGGGAGCGGGTAAATGAAACAGGCACCAATGATTAACACACAATTCTGGGATGATTTGTTTATCCGAGGCACTATGCCTTGGGATGCCCAATCGACACCTCAAGAACTCAAGGACTATCTCGACAATTCACTTCATGTAGGCCAGTCAGTGTTTATTCCTGGGTGTGGTGCCGCTTATGAACTGAGCACTTTTATTCAATATGGGCATGACGTGATCGCGATGGATTACAGCCAAGAAGCGGTAAAAATGGCGCAATCAACGTTAGGTAACTACAAAGATAAAGTCGTATTGGGTGATGTATTTAATGCCGATTTTTCTCACTCGTTTGATGTCATTTACGAGCGGGCCTTTCTCGCAGCACTACCGAGAGATATGTGGTCAGAATACTTTTCGATGGTGGATAAATTATTGCCAAGCGGAGGTTTTCTAATTGGTTTTTTCGTCATTGATGATAATTACCTATCACGCTTTCCTCCATTTTGTTTGCGAAGTGGGGAGTTGGCATCTTTTCTAGAGCCCACGTTTGAACTTGTGAAGTCCTCAGTGGTGGCAAACAGTGTTGAGGTTTTTAAAGGCAGAGAGCAATGGATGGTGTGGCAGAAACGTTAGTCGTCACTGAGACTTCTTTAGAAAGTATTCGCGGAAACTGTCTGGTTCTTTGTGAATCGCTGATACATAAGTCTTCACTCTATGCCTGATGGAATGCTCACATAGTTTGTCGGTTTGTGTGAAACATTAATTTCTCGTTGCTGGTTTAAGTTGTTGAGATATCTCTAACAGCGGTCGAGTGGTTGAGTTTATTGCCGGCACGGGTTGTGTGCTCAGAGCGTAAAGCGACAGATCAGCATCGATCCGAAAGGTAGTAGAACGTCTCTCACTGATCTGTCTATTTCATGCTTATACTATTTTAGGTTGACCATCTGATGCGGTGGCACCGCCGTCTACAGGTAGGTTTACGCCATTAATGAAAGATGCGTCATCACTTGCCAAGAAAGTCACGACAGACGCAATTTCTTCAGGTTCGGCTGCTCGGCCAAGCGCAATGCGCTCATTGAATTTATCGCGGATGTCCTGCGGCCAGCCGTTTGTCATGTTGGTTTTTACTAAACTTGGGCATACGGCGTTAATTCTTACCCCATCCGCACCAGTGTCCAATGCCATCGCTCGGGTAAGGTTCACCACTGCGCCTTTACTCGCGCAATAGAATGCGGCACCCCAGTCACCACCCAAACCGGAAACGGACGCGGTATTTACCATACAACCTTTCGTTTTTAAGAGTTCAGGCAAAGCAAACTTCGCGCAATAAACAACACCATCAATGTTTACACCAGAGATCTTCTTCCAGTCTTCCACACTACCTTCAATCACGGAACCAGGGACATGTACGCCAGCATTGTTTACTAAAATATCCAGTTTACCGAAACGGGTAACAACATCAGAAATCAGTGCTGCGACTTTTTCTGGGTCAGAAACATCAATAGAATGCGCAGACACACGCTGTTTATCAAAGCCCTCAACGGCGTTTGCCAATTGCTCTTCATTCCAATCGGCAAGAGCGACGTTTGCGCCTTCTTCATACAAACGTTTTGCGATGGCCAAACCAATACCATTGGCAGAACCAGTGACGAGTGCGACTTTATTTTTTAATCCTCTCATGCGATTTCTCCTTCGAAACTTACAAAAACGGGATCTTGATTTTTCTCTGTGCGCGGCAACATCAGTTTGTCGTTGTCGCTGTAATCTACGGGGATAGCCACCACTGCTGGTCCTTCAACGTCCATGGCTTTATTCAATGTCGGTAGCAATTCGTGTTGACTAGTCACTGCGAAGCCTTTCGCGCCAAATGATTCGGCGTACGCCTTGAAATCAATTGGTCCAAATTTCACACCAGAGCAGCGCTGATATTTGTTGATCTCTTGCATTTCTACCATGTTGTAGGCGTTATCAACCCACACAATATGGACGATATTACAGTTCAGTCTAACCGCGGTTTCTAACTCCATGCTCGATTGCATAAAACCGCCGTCTCCTGATATCGATACCACTTTGCTACCAGGTTTTAGTAGGCTGGCACCAATGGCCCATGGTAGTGCAACGCCCATTGTTTGTTGGCCGTTAGACACCAGCATTTGGCGAGCTCGAAAACAACTTAAGTAACGAGCGATCCAGATGTGGAAGCTCCCCATATCAAGACATAGCGTGGTATCTGGTGTGATGATAGATTGCATGGCTTTAATCAGTGCCAGTGGATGAAATCCTTGCTTGTGATAGACATTGGGATAGGTTTTGATCACTTGCCGTTGCAGTGCTACCTCTTCCAGTACTGAAAGTGCCGTTGGGGAAAGGCGGGCATATTCAGAGATATAGCTGCCCATCTTGTCTAATGACTGCGCAATGTTTCCGACGATTTCAACACAAGGCTGATAATTAAGTTGGTATTCTGCCGGTTCAATATCGAGGTGAATCACTGGGTTGCGGTGGCTGTTCCAAAGCTCAGGGTCATACTCTATTGGGCTAAAGCCGATGGTGAGAATTAAATCGGCGTCCCGCAGTAAAACATCGCCAGGTTGGTTATTAAACAAACCGACACGCCCAGCAAAGTGATGATAGTAATTGATGTCTACCGTGCCGGCGGCTTGGTAAGTGCCGACAACGGGTAGCTGCGTATTTTGAAGAAATCGGGCGATAGCAGCAGCGTTTTTACTGCGGCTCGCGTGAAGGCCAAGTAAAACCACACAGCGCTTTGCTTTACTGATTCGACTGACCGCTTCTTCGATTGCTGCGATGTCTGCGCAACCAGGCTGTGTGTAAGGCGAGGGGACAATAATGTCCGTTTGGGTTTGCTCGGATAAAACATCTTGGGGGAGACTCAAAAAGCAAGCCCCAGGACGACCTGACTCTGCGATACGAAATGCGTTCGCCATGATCTCGCTTGCGGCGTCCACATGCTGCACTTCAGCACTGAACTTAGTTATAGAGCGAAAAATACTGACGGTATCCATGCTCTGGTGTGTTTGTTTTTGCTGGTCAGTTCGTTTCACCGCACCACCGATAGCAATCAGCGGATCGCCTTCGGAGTTTGCTGTTGCCACTCCCGTAACTAGATTTCCACAGCCAGGGCCTGACGTAACCATGGTGACGCCTGCTTTGCCGGTTAGTCTTCCCATAACGCCCGCCATAAATGCGCCGTTAGCTTCGTGGCGTACCGGAATCATTTGGATGTTAGTGTCTTCAATCGCATCGAACAGTCGATCGATTTTTGCACCGGGAATACCGAAAATGTACTTAATGCCGAGAGACTCTAGCTGTTGAGCGATCAACTGAGATCCATTTTTATTTGAAGGTTTGGATTGCATTTGTTGTCCTTATTATTTGCCTGACTTTGTTACTTTTCCGCCTTTTCTATGGCGGTATTTATATCTTCCGGAGCCAAATTGGCGTTGAGGAAGTCTGTCGATACCGGGGTATCAATCACTAGCCGCGAGACTTTGCCAATCTGGAGGAACCCTGACGAAATGCTGTAATCCTGAATATGACCACCTCCTTGGCGGTCATCGGTAATAAAGTGTTCGTGATAGCCGGGCACATTGATGCCAGTCGTATATTTAGGACTGCGAAAGCCGGCGACCACGCCTTGCTTATGCGTGAAGCGGAACGTTGGTTGTTCTTTGACCACTTCAAGCATTGGCCGATAAGGGCGTGTTTGTTTAGGTACGGTGCGAGTACGAACTGAATCGAAAACGCCATCAATGCGCACTGCGCAAAATAGGTTATCGCTTGGAACCATCTCGTCTATGATGCTATGGACTTCATGACGTGACATGCGCGATGTCAGTGGCAGCTCGATATCAGGCTTAAAAAAAGTCATGACAGCAAAGGGCGTTTTTTGCGCCAGGTCTGCCGGGTTTGCGGAGCCATCCGACTTGAGTTGAAAAACTTCCTTATCAAACGCAATCAACTCACCATCCAATTCATTGAACGTACCTAAACCAAAATCCCCATGTTTCAGCAGTTCTTCTATGGTTGTTGAGCCTTCGTAAACACCAGCGATCAAAGCACTCATTAACGAAGTCTGATAAATCTCACCATCTCCGGTAACGTGATGGTATTCAGAAAATTCTTTCGCTACTTCAAGCGAACAAGCACATAGAGGGTTATAAAATCCACGCATGAGTAAGACCAGTTATGCAATGAAGAGTATATTTAGATTGACTTCTACACGGTGCTAAATCCAATATAAAAAAGATTTATTTTGATATGGAAAATATATGGAATTTCGCTACCTGAAGTATTTTGTCGCGGTCGCCGAGACTCGTCACTTTACCCGAGCAGCTGAACGGTTAGGGATTGCGCAACCTCCTTTGAGTCAACAAATCAAAAAGCTAGAGCACGAGCTTGGCGTGGACTTATTTAAGCGCTTGTCTAGAGGAGTAGAACTGACCCATGCAGGGCAAGTCTTTTATACGGATGCGGTAAATATTCTTGCTGATGTGGAACGCGCTAAAGCAAAAGCCCGACAGATTGCCCGTGGTGAAAATACGCAGGTTAAAATTGGGTTCGCGACGTCAACATCAACCTGCATTAAGGTATTGGAGAGGATTGGGCGTATTCAAGAGAATGGGGTTCATTTACAGACGGCGGAACTGTCAATGCCAGAGCTTGCCACTCAGTTAAAAAGCAAACAACTTGATCTCGCAATCATGCGGCTACCCTGTTACGCCAGTGAGCCTTTTGAGCACAAGGTGTTGTTTAACGACCCGTTTGTCGCGGTGATTCCGGCGGGCCACGAACTGGCAAAGTATCCCTGTATCCAGATGAAACAGTTGAGAGGCCATAAAATTTTACTGTTTCCACGAGAGACTGGACCCGCATTGTTTGATGGCATGAGCACACTTTTTGCCGACGCAGGAGTAAGGCTCGAACCACAGTTCGCAGCACCGCAACTTCGTACGACGATTGCCATGGCGCAGGCCGGGTTAGGTATTGCTCTCGTTCCGCGCTCACTGGCTGAACATCTCGATGATTCCGCGACAGTCGCCGAGATTGAGGATATCCCTCTCACTAGTCGTGTTGTTGTTGCTTGGGAGGCATCTAATCTCAATAAACAAGCGCTAAAAGTAGCCATGCACATCGGTCATGTTGAGGCTTAAAGATGAGTCATCGAACTGGCTCTGATAGCCACAGGCAAATGTGATACTCTCACTCGTTATATGCAAAGCTATGCTTTGGTTGAATAGACAAATCTTACTCAACGAATAGAACTTACTGAGGATGTACCAATGATATACGCTGCGGTCTTTGATATGGACGGGTTGCTGATTGATTCAGAACCTTTGTGGAAGGAAGCGGAAAAGCAGGTGTTTTCATCAGTTGGTGTCCAAGTGACCGAAGTGCTGTCAAAGCAGACTGCAACTATGACGACAGGTGAAGTAACAAGGTTTTGGTATGAACGTAATCCTTGGCAAGAAAAGAGCCTAGAGGAAGTAGAGAATGCTGTTGTGGATAAAGTGGAGGCATTAATAATTGAAAAAGGATGCGAATTAGAGGGTGTTACAGAAACACTCAAATTGCTTAAGGAAAAAGGGTTTAAGATAGGGTTGTCTACTAATTCACCTTATCAACTCATTCCCATCATTTTGAACAAACTCGGTATTGCCAGTTACTTTGACGCGATATCATCGTCAGACGATGTAGAGCAGGGTAAGCCAGAGCCAGATGTCTACCTTTTAACAATCAATAAACTAGGTGTAGATTCAAGTAACTGTATTGCCTTTGAAGACTCTTATTCGGGTATGCTTGCGGCAACACGAGCAAACATAAAAACAGTCGTGATACCTCAACCTGATAAGTTCTACCAAGAGTTTAATGAAGCCAGTCTAAAGCTGCAAAAGCTATCAGAGTTTAATGAAAGCCATTTGGCGAGTTTAATGGACTTGAATTTGAAAGAAACAATTGCACCAACACCGCATGAAAGTTTTTTAGAAGAAGGACTTGATTGTGAATAGTCGGTCGCTGAAAAAATACCTACTGCCAATGTTCTTATTGGTTTTACCTATAGAATCATTCGCAAAAGATACGACTATGTTGGACGAGCTCAATAATCGATTTGTTACATTTGAAAGGCGATTTGATGATTGTATCAACTCTGCTTCTCAAAATGATATGAGTGAAAACATTGTCGGTCAGATTCAAGCGCTTAATATTGATTTTGAAATTTCGGTTGGCTATTTATACAAACAATCACTTTATTTATGCTCTGATGATGAATTCAGTGATTTAGCAAGAATTATCATGATAATTGAAACCTCCGATAATGATGGATTGCAATTATCAAAGGCAAAAGCTAGTCAAATTAGAAAGCTACTTTTTAGCAAAGTGGATTTACGTTTAGAGTCGAAGTTTCAAAGTTTACCGCAAGATAAAAAGGAAGCATTACTGAGCATTGCGAAAAAGCTTGAACCTTTTGATCTCGTAAGCATGCATGAACGACTTCAGGCAATGTAGACTTATGAAAGAATGTTTTGAGTAGATTCTTAACGCTTGGCTTTTTCATTAAGATTGAGTATTAGGTTCAACGCCTCTAGCTCTTACACAAGATCTAGAGGCATCCATTTTTTATTGACTTAAACGTGTCGAGCTAAGATTTTAACCCTGCAGCGGTCATCATGACGCGAAATAACATAGACACTAACCCTAATGCAGCGACGCTAACGACCCAAATTCCAACCATCCAAGCCCACTGGCGGCACCAATTTTTGATTTTCATACTCACTCCTTATCAACTCGTTAATGGTACGCTTCGTCTTCTTTCACTTTTCCGGAGAAGACGTAGTAACTCCAAAAGGTGTAAGCCAGAATGATCGGGATGATGATCACCGCTCCAACGAGCATAAAGCGCTGACTGCTTGCAGGAGCCGCTGCTTCCCATATCGATATGCTAGGAGGAATGATATTTGGCCAGATACTGATGCCAAGCCCAGCGAACCCGAGAATCACGATCACCAATGCCATCACGAAAGGGCTGCGCTCTTTACGCTTTTTAACGGAGTCGGCAATCTTCAAACAGACCAGCCCAGTAATGACAGGTACGGGCAGTAAGTAGAACAAATTAGGCAGAGAAAACCATCTTTCCGCAATGGCAGGGTAAGCAAGTGGAGTCCAAGCGCTCACAATGACTAATGCGGAGATCATTGCCAGTAGTGTTTTGTTAGTGAAGCGGTACATCGTGTTTTGCAGTTCACCTTCCGTCTTCATGATGAGCCATGTGCTACCAAGCAGCGCGTACGTTGCGACTAAACCCAAACCACAAAAGATGGGAAAAGGGCTGAGCCAGTCGAGTTGGCTACCTACGAAGACGCGGTTTTCCACCGCAAAGCCTTGAATTACCGCGCCAACAACGATGCCTTGGAAAAACGTGGTTAAAATCGAGCCGACCATAAAAGAGCGATCCCAGAACTTTAAGTGGCTTTCCAATGCTTTAAAGCGAAACTCAAACGCGACGCCACGAAAGATCAAAGCAATCAACATCAACGTTAAAGGGATGGTTAGCGCTTCAATAATCACCGCGTAAGCCATCGGAAAAGCGCCAAATAGAGATGCGCCTCCAAGCACAATCCAAGTTTCGTTGCCGTCCCAAACTGGCGCGACACTGTTGACCATGACGTCTTTTTGTTTTTCATCCTTGATGAAGGGCATCAGTATTCCAATACCCAAATCGAAGCCGTCCATGATGATGTACATCAAAGTGGCAAAAACGATGATCGCGAACCAAATCACGGATAAATCAAAATGCATATTCTCTACCTTCACTTTGTGACAAATTCTAAATGCGACCTGAAACGGTCGTCATGTCGTGCTAATCGTGTTCGATTGCATCGGGGCCTTTCTTGATTTGGTGGATCATATAGTAATAACCAAAACCAAATACCAAGCTGTATACAACAAGGAAACACAGCAGGCTGATGCTCATTTGTAGGTCTCCGTGTGCAGAAACCGCATCACGCGTTTTTTGTACGCCATACACGACCCAAGGTTGCCGACCAACCTCTGTCGTAAACCAGCCAGCGAGTATTGCGATAAGACCAGATGGCCCCATAAACAATGAAAACTTGAGGAACCAACGCGAAGTATAAAGCGTGTTCTTTTTTCGTAACCATATGCTGTAGAAGCTTTGAAAAATCATCAGAAGTCCTAGCCCGACCATGATTCGAAATGACCAAAAGACGATAGGTGAGTTCGGTCGTTCCTCTTTCGGGAAGTCTTTCAGCGCCGGGATTGGCTCAGTTAAACTGTGGCGTAGGATCAAACTTCCTAAAACAGGAATTTCTAAGGCATAGTCTGTGCGTTCTTGTTCCATGTTTGGCATGCCGAACAATATCAATGGGGTTGGTTTGCCATCGCTGTTATCCCAATGTCCTTCGATGGCAGCGATTTTGGCGGGCTGGTGTTCCAGAGTGTTTAGCCCGTGCACATCGCCAATCACGGCTTGGAGTGGCGCAAGGAACACTAAGATCCCGAGCGACATCGAAAACATGGTTTTTACCGCAGTCGATTGATTGCCTCTCAATAAATGCCAAGCGGCTGACGCGCCTACAAAGAGTGCTGAACTGACGAAAGCCGCGACGCTCATGTGCGCCAAACGATAAGGAAATGAAGGATTGAAAACGATAGCAAACCAGTCGGTTGGCACCACACGTCCGTCGACAATTTCATAGCCTTGTGGCGTTTGCATCCAACTGTTGGAGGCGAGAATCCAGAACGTCGAAATGATCGTGCCTAACGCCACCATCGAGGTTGCAAAAAAGTGCAGCTTTTCGCCGACGCGACGCCACCCAAACAGCATTACGCCAAGAAATCCGGCTTCGAGAAAGAAAGCCGTTAACACTTCATAAGTCAGTAATGGGCCAGTGATAGAACCAGCGAAGTCGGAGAAACCACTCCAGTTGGTGCCGAATTGATAGGCCATGACAAGACCAGATACAACACCCATTCCAAAGTTAACCGCAAAAATTTTCGACCAGAAGTGATAGAGCTTTTGGTAATCGGGATTGCGTGTTTTTAGCCATAAGCCTTCCAGCACGGCGAGATAGGTGGCCAAACCTATGGTGATAGCGGGGAAAATAATATGAAAGGATACCGTAAAGGCGAACTGTATCCGTGCAAGCATAAATGCGTCGAGGCCAAACATTAAACTTCCTTTGATCTTTTAAGTTTTATGAGAGAGCTATTTTAAGAGGAGCGGAATGAGGGAAGTAGGTACAGACAGTGACTATAAACCTATAACAGATTAAATATTGAAGTGTTATTATTTTGAATTCGGCTTTATGGAAGGGGATTTGCGTTTGGCGAAGTATCAAGAGTTAGTGGAACAGCTTAAAAGGCAGATAAAATCGGGGATATGGCATCCGGGTGACAAGCTGCCTTCGCTGCGTCGCCAATCTGAACACTCGGGTTTGAGCTTGATGACGGTGTTGCACGCGTATCAAATTCTGGAATCTCAAGGCTGGGTCACGTCACAGCCGCGATCTGGTTATCGAGTAGCGCCCAATATTAAGAGCTCAAATGAACCCCAAGCGCCAGCCGCGGTTTCGTGGACTGAGCAGGTAGACATCAATGAGTTTATCTTTGATGTTCTGCAGGCGAGTAAAAATCCATCCATGATCAATTTTGGCTTTGCCTATCCAGACCCAAGTTTGTACCCACGATATCACGTGAATCGGGCGATGAGCGCAGCCGCTCGCAATATGCCGATTTCCACCACCTTTGATAACTTACCGCCGGGAAACGAGCAATTACGCACCATCATCGCGAAGCGTTATGCTGCGAAAGGCATTGAAATTTCACCCGATGAAATTGTCATTACGGCAGGCGCGCTGGAGGCGTTAACGCTCAGTTTGCAAGCCTGCACAAGACCGGGAGATTGGGTGGTTGTGGAGTCGCCTGCATTTTATGGTGCATTGCAATCCTTAGAGCGGTTAGGTTTGAAAGCGCTCTCAGTAAGAACAGACCCAGTCACGGGCATTGACCTAGACTCATTGGAACGAGCGCTGCAAACACACGATGTGAAAGCGTGCTGGCTGATGTCGAACTTCCAGAATCCTCTGGGTTTTACGCTTTCTAACGAGAAAAAACAAAAGCTGATTGAACTGACACAGCGATATAACGTGCCAGTGATTGAAGATGACGTGTACAGCGAACTGCATGCAGGGAATGACTCGGTTTATCCACTAAGAATGTTTGATGACACGGGCAATACCATGTTGTGCTCCTCGTTTTCAAAATCATTAATCGCAGGGCTACGTATTGGTTGGGTTGCGGCGGGAAAGCGGGCGCTAGAGGTACAAAAGTTACAGTTAATGAGTACATTAGCGACGAGTGCACCAGTGCAAATGACATTGGTACACTATTTAACAAGCCGCAATTATGAATCTCATTTGAAGCAGTTACGGAAAAAGCTGTTTGAACGTAAAAGTAAGATGACGGTTCTGCTTAGTGAGCTGTTACCTGAAGCAGTCAAAGTGTTAAGCCAAAGCGGTGGGTACTTTATTTGGTTAGAGCTTCCCAAGCATATTGATGCCTTGCCGATATATCGAGAAGCGCTAAAAGGTAATATCAGCATCGCACCGGGAAAGATGTTCAGCCTGACAGAACAATACGATCACTGTATTCGTCTTAACGCTTCTTTTGAGCTCAATGACAAATATGTTCATGCTCTCAATCTGCTCGCTAATATTATTCGCGAGCATTTGGCGAAATAGCGACTTTCTTCAGTTTTTTGGTTTAATGGAGCGCGCCGGATTTCCAACAACTCGATCGCCCGGCGCAACGTCTTTGGTTACGACAGAGCCAGCGCCGACGACGGCCTCATCGCCAATGGTCACGCCCGGCAGTATGATTGCGCCCCCACCAATCCAAACGTTATTGCCAATTGTTACCGGTTTGGCGATCTCATCTCCGGCTAAGCGTCTTTGTGTATCGAGTGAATGAGCGGCTGTGTAAATTTGCACTCTAGGCCCAATCATGACGTTCGCGCCAACCTCAACCTGCCCATTGTCCAGAATAATGGCATCCCAGTTGATGTAGGTGTTTTCTCCGATGGACAAGTGACAACCGTAGGTAAGTTGTAGCGGTGGCTCTATACAGGCGCTGTTTTTTAATTGGACGCCCATTTCCGCCAATAGTTGTCTACGGATATCTGGGTTTGGCTCGTGGTTAAATTGGAAGACAAGCTGCGCAGTTTTGGCGCGCATTAGCTTTAGTTCTTCATCCAGACAATTATAGGCTTCTCCAGAGCGCATCCGAGTCAGTTCTGACATAACAATCATTCCATCAATGTTATTTGCAATAAGGTGCATAATAGGTGAGAGTGATTCGAAGTGAAAATTTGATGCTTAAAAATCAGAAAGTTATCACTGATTTACCTTGCGTATCCAGTTGGTTGATTGGCTCGTTTAGTTCACAAAGACGTATTCCCTAAATGGCTTAATCGGTTGAAAAAGTGGGAAACCACTCGAAGCGTTTTACGTAGATTACAATATAGTTAATAGGAAGAACTTAATTGAGCCGCTGCGCTATCGATTGGGCTAAAAATATAAGACTTATGCGCTCTGGCTTGCTGATAACGATGAATCAAGAGTGAGCACTTTATGTTCGAACGGGTCATTTCATTTTTAGAAACAACACTGTTTACCTTTAACGAACAACCTATCACGTTGTGGGCGATATTGATGGTGCCGACATGGGTCATTGTCGCTTTATGGTTATCCAAAATTTTGATCAAAACCGTTACGTCAAGAATGTCTTCATCGGGGAAAGACCCAAACGTGATTCATTTGGTTAAACGGATATTATTTGTCATCGCTCTCGCCATTATTTTTATGACCACACTTTCGATGATAAATGTGCCAATTACCGCGTTTGCCTTTCTGTCTGGTGCCATCGCTATCGGCTTCGGTTTTGGTGCGCAAAACATCATTAACAACTTCATAAGTGGCTGGATTTTGATTGGTGAAAAGCCAATCCGAATTGGGGACTTTTTAGAGGTTGAGGGCGCCAAAGGCACTGTCGAGCAAATAAATACACGCTCAACGAGAATCAGACGAACCGATGGTGTTCATATGCTCATACCCAACAGTCAGTTGATTGAGAACGTGGTGATCAACTGGACGTTATGCGACAGATTAGTTCGTGGCTCTGTCGTCGTCGGTGTCGCGTATGGGAGCGATGTCAAACAGGTTGCTGCCTTAATGGCGGAAGTGACTTCGCAGCAAGCGCAAGTTCTGAGTTCGCCAGCGCCAGATGTGTTTTTTCAAGACTTTGGTGACAATGCTTTGATCTTCGAATCTTATTTTTGGATTAACTCAACGGTTGAGGGCGGTATTCGCTCGGTCGCAAGTGCCATGCGTTTTGAAATCTACGAAGCTTTCGAAAAGCACGGCATTGAAATCGCGTTTCCACAACGAGATGTGCACATTGATGGGCAAATCAAGTTGTCTAGGGAGAGAAACGGATAGGGCGATAAGCGGTATTGGTGTTCTTATCTTGGTGTCGAGTAACCATAGCGAGGCGGTCACAACACGGATTCACCTCGCTAGAAACCAGTTTGAAGGCGTTATTGGTTGTCCCACATGACTTCGCATTCTTCTTTGATTGCTGATTTTAGCAACTCAATCAGTGGAAAAGCTCTGCGTCCTAGGCTTACCGCGGGCTCTGCTTGTTCTTCCTCTTCGTCTACATCAGTAGGGAGGTTTTCTTCAGCTGCATTTTTCGCAGATAGAGCAGAAGTTAACCTTGATAGCGCGTTAGGAACATCTTGAGCGGAAATTGATCCCGGCACAGTGCCGCTGTGACCCATCATTTTGAGCATATCTAATGCAATATCACCAAACATTGTGACGTTTGAGTGGCTTCGACAACGAAATGTTATGAGCATTTACCTGATCCTGTTTTATACGTTCGCTTTGAAACTAAATTGTAGCTGAAATCAGGCACTAATTAATGTGATGAAGACCGTTGAGCGTTAAGGTTTTTATGAGTAACAATAAAAAACGGGCACGTACGTCTGCATGCCCGTTTAAATACATTATTTGATTATGATAGTTGATGATTTACAAGCTATACGGATCGCCTAGAGCCAATGCGACCCTAGAAGCAGGAGACTTTCCTAACGCACGGCAAATTTGCCAACCCGCTTCATTGATGACGCCAAGGTCAACGCCTGTTTCAATCCCAAGTTGCTCACACAGATAAAGTACATCTTCCGTTGCAACATTGCCACTGGCTCCTTTCGCGTAAGGGCAGCCGCCGAGCCCCGCTACTGCGCTATCAATGGTGTTGATGCCCATTAACAAGGCTTGATAGATATTGGCTAATGCTTGTCCATAAGTGTCATGAAAATGTACTGCGAGCGCGTCTTTTGGCAGTAGCGTTAACAACGAATCCAGCATGGCGATAACGCGATTAGGTGTTGCCTTACCGACAGTATCACCGAGCGAAATCTCATAACATCCCATATCAAACAACGTATTGGCGACCTTGGTAGTTTGCTCTGGCTTGATTACTCCCTCATATGGACACACCATGGTACAAGACAAGTACCCGCGTACAGGAATGTTGTGCTGGTTCGCCAATTCGATAACGGGCTCAAATCGAGCGAGACTTTCGGTAATGCTGCAGTTGATGTTCTTCTGGCTGAACGTTTCTGAAGCGGAGCCAAATACCGCAATTTGCTTTACACCGCTTTCCAGCGCACGTTCTAACCCTGCGAGATTTGGTGTGAGAGCGCTATAAACCACGTCAGGCTTTTTTGAGATACCAGCAAACACCTGATCGGAATCGGCCATTTGAGGCACCCACCTTGGAGAGACGAAAGATCCCGCCTCAATATGCTTTAAGCCACTGCTGCTTAGTTGGTTAATCAAACGGATTTTATCAACCAGCGTCACTGACGTTTCATTTTGCAGACCATCACGAGCGCCGACTTCGACGATATTAACCTTCGCTGGTAGCATATTCGCGCTCCTTATCTTCACTGACGTTATCCGATATCAAAGCCAAATTCAGCAGGATGGAACCGTGCTGTACTTGGTCCCCGTGCTGATAAAACAATTCGTCGACTTTTGCTGCTACCGGAGCCGTGATGGTGTATTCCATTTTCATTGCTTCGAGTACCAAAAGCGGATCGCCCGCCGCCACTTCGTCACCTTTAGCCACCATAACTGCTGAAATTATGCCGTTGAGTGGTGCGGTTGGACTTAGTTCATCGTCAATATCTTTTGCAGAGTCAAAGTTAGGTTGATGAGCAAACGTGCGTTGCTGGCCAAGATAAAACAGTGTTGTCTGTTGCTCATCGCTAAGTGCATTAAAGGTGTAACGCACATTATCAATATCGACGATAAACTGGTTGCCACTTTCAAGCAGGATGACTTGATGCAGCTCCTCACCACATCGGACAGTGAAGTGAGATCCTGTATCTTGCGATGATTGTTGCAAACGTGCCTGATGGTTGGCTTTGGCATCCGTGAAGTTAAATCGGTAAACGTTGTCAACTGACAGTCTAAAACCTCGTTTGGTTGGCGCGGGTAACGTTGAGCTGTCTGATTTTGAAATGAGATCATTCCAACGAGCAACCGCCGCCAATGTAAGCCAGATTGAATCCGACACGTCTTGCTGCTCATTTATGCCTTGTTGATGTGTTACGAGGAAACCTGTATCGAGCTCAATCTCGGCAAAGGTTGGCTGCGAAATAATGCTGTGCAGATAACCAATGTTTGTCGTTACTCCACGTACGTGATATTGAGTTAACGCCTGCTTAAGCTGCTTTAGCGCGATATCACGAGTTTGCCCCCAGACGATCAGTTTGCTGATCATTGGATCGTAATATTCGCTGATGCTATCGCCTTGGGTAACACCACTATCAACGCGTACGCACGCTAGGCGCACATTACTGTCTGATACGGGTTCTTTTAAGTAGTCAATGCGGCCAGTCGACGGCATAAAGTCATTGTCTGTATCTTCTGCGTAAATTCGCAGCTCAATTGAATGACCGTTGTGGGTGATTTCAGATTGCGAAATAGGTAAATGCTCGCCAGCTGCGACTTTGAATTGCCACTCCACCAAATCAACGCCGGTGATCAATTCAGTGACAGGGTGTTCAACTTGCAGACGGGTATTCATCTCCATGAAGTAGAATTGACCTCGGCTATCGAGTAAGAACTCCACCGTGCCAGCGCCAACATAGTCGATCGCTTGAGCGGCCTGAACCGCAGCTTCACCCATTTGTTTACGCAGTGCATCACTAAGACCGGGAGCTGGTGCTTCTTCGACTACTTTTTGGTGACGGCGTTGAATGGAGCAATCGCGATCAGAAAGATAGACACAGTTGCCATATTGGTCAGCAAATACCTGAACTTCAACGTGGCGAGGCTGCAATATGCATTTTTCGATTAGAAGCTGCTTATCGCCAAAGCTTGAAAGTGCTTCACGCTGCGCACCGTCGATGGCCAGAGGCATTTCGGCTGCGCTATTGACCACTCGCATGCCTTTACCGCCACCCCCTTGGGTTGCTTTAAGCATCACTGGGTAACCGATTTTTTCAGCTTCCGCTAATAAGTGCTCTACGTTGTTGTCTGTGCCGTGATAGCCCGGAACCAAGGGCACGTTCGCCTCAGACATGATGGCTTTGGCTTGCGACTTCGAACCCATTGTTTCAATTGCGCTGGTGGAAGGGCCAATAAAAACAATGCCATTTTCGCTGCACGCTTTCGCCAGTTTCGGGTTCTCGGAAAGAAAACCATACCCAGGGTGGATAGCATCGGCTTGCCATTTTTTCGCAGCGCCGATAATCGCATCGATATCGAGATACGATTCACTCGCCGGAGCGGGGCCAATGAATTCAGCGAAATCCGCTTGTTTAACATGTAAGCTGCTGCGATCCGCTTCGGAATAGACGGCTACCGTCTCTATAGCCATGCTTTTTGCGGTTTTAATGATTCGGCAGGCAATTTCACCGCGGTTTGCGATCAGTATTCTTTTAAACATGATTCCTCCAATTGGCGGCGCGCTTTTCAAAAAATGCAGCTAGTCCTTCTTGTCCTTCACTGGACACGCGAGCGGTTGCAATAGCTTGGCTAGTGTATTCAATTAATGAGTGATCGATAGGTTGGTTATCACAACGTAAACAAAGTGCTTTTGCTGCCTGCATGGCTTGTGGACCGTTGTTAAGCAGGTGATCAATGGTGCGATTGACGGCTTCACGTGGTTGAGCGTCTATCTGATGAAGAATACTCATCGATAGTGCGGTTTCGGCATCAATCAGTTCCGCGGTTAAAAAGTAGCGTCGGCTTTGTCGTTGTCCAATCGCTCGGATTACGTAAGGTCCGATGGTGGCGGGTAACAAACCGAGCTTCACTTCACTCAAACAGAAGCGGCTTTCAGGTGTACCAATAGCGATATCGCAGCAGCAGATAAGCCCAAGCGCGCCGCCAAATGCAGCGCCGTGCACCATAGCAATGGTTGGTTTGCTAAAGGTATCCAGCGTATGCAAAAGTTTTGCTAGTTGCTGTGCATCTTGCAGGTTTTCACCCTCGGTTTTGGTTGCCATTGACTGCATCCAGCCCAGATCTGCTCCCGCAGAAAAGTGTTTTCCCTGTGCAGTTAACACCAGTGCACGGAGAGAATCGTCCTTTTCGAGCTGTTCTAGTGTCTCAATTAGTGAGGCAATCAATGCGTCATTAAACGCGTTGTGTTTTTCTGGCCGATTCAGGCTCAACCAGGCAACGCCATTGCTGTCTTTTTCAAGCAGTAGTCCGGTCATGTGACTTCCTTTGTCTGACATTTCAGTCTGTATTTCAATGCTCGCTAACCATTACTTGTATAAACATCGGTATTCGCGAGGAGTTAAGGTTTGCCTTGCATCCGACTACATACGGAAGATGCCAAATTTGCTGTCTGGTATCGGCGCATTAAGCGCAGCAGACAGAGCAATGCCGACAACATCACGGGTTTTCGCAGGGTCAATAATGCCGTCGTCCCACAAACGAGCACTGGCGTAGTATGCATGGCTTTGAGTCTGATATTGCTCCGCAATAGGACTTTTGAACGCTTCTTCTTCCTCCGCGCTCCAGCTTTCACCTTTGCGAGTTTTGATATCGCGGGTCACTTGCGCCATCACGCCAGCCGCTTGCTCTCCACCCATGACGGAGATGCGCGCGTTTGGCCACATCCACATCATGGTTGGATCATAAGCGCGGCCACACATGCCGTAGTTCCCAGCGCCATACGAGCCACCAATCACTACGGTAAACTTCGGTACGTCTGCACACGCCACAGCGGTTACCATTTTCGCGCCATGTTTGGCGATGCCTTCGGCTTCATATTTTTGGCCGACCATAAAGCCCGTTATGTTCTGCAAGAAAAGCAGAGGAATTTTGCGTTGTGCGCACAGCTCAATAAAATGCGCGCCTTTTTGTGCTGATTCCGAAAATAGAATGCCGTTGTTAGCGACAATGCCAATCGGCATACCGTGAATATGGGCAAAGCCACAGACCAAGGTTTCGCCGAACAAGGCTTTAAATTCATCGAACTGGGAATCATCAACAATTCGGGCAATGACCTCTTTAACATCAAACGGCTTTTTGAGATCGGTTCCGACGATGCCGTACAGCTCTTGGGCAGGAAAACGTGGTTCCTGTGGTGCTTTTTGCTTGAGTTGAACGGGTTTCAAGTGGTTAATTTGAGAAACGGCTTGTCTTGCCAACTCTAACGCGTGGTGATCATTTTCTGCGTAATAGTCCGCCACACCAGAGGTACGGCAGTGAACGTCTGCACCACCAAGATCTTCCGCGCTGACTTCTTCACCTGTCGCTGCTTTTACAAGAGGTGGACCTGCCAAAAAAATCGTGCCTTGTTCTTTGACTATGATGGATACGTCGCACATGGCAGGAACATAAGCGCCGCCAGCGGTACATAGCCCCATGACCACCGCAATTTGTGGAATGCCTTTGGCCGACATACGGGCTTGGTTGTAGAAAATACGGCCAAAATGGTCTTTATCTGGGAATACCTCATCTTGGCGGGGTAGGTTAGCGCCGCCAGAGTCGACTAAGTAAACACACGGCAGTTGGCATTTTTCTGCAATTTCTTGTGCTCTTAAGTGCTTTTTCACGGTGAGTGGGTAGTAACTGCCGCCTTTTACCGTCACGTCGTTGGCAACGATCATACACTCGGTGCCGTCAATTACACCCACACCGGCAACCACTCCAGCACATGGAACGTAATCTGGATAGACATCCCAGCCAGCAAATTGACCAATTTCTAGAAAGGACGAACCAGGGTCGAGTAGGGCAAGAATGCGCTCACGTACCGGAAGTTTGCCTTTCTTCTGCTGATGCTCGCGGGCTTTCTCGCCGCCACCATCTTCTATTTGGGCAGTCACGGTATAAAGTTGATCTACAAGTGACGCCATAGAGCGGTAGTTTTCCTGATACTGCTCTGAATGGGTATTAATATTGGTCGTCAAACAAGCCATAAATAGCCGATCTCCATTCGGTAGACGGGTGTCACCACCCGTCTTTATTTAGGTTGAATAAGATTTAGATTGAATAAGGAAGTTGTTTCGAGCTCGAACGCCTAGGTATGATGATTAGGCGCTTTCGTTAAACAATTCGCGACCAATAAGCATGCGGCGAATTTCTGAAGTGCCCGCACCGATTTCATACAGCTTGGCATCTCGCAACAAACGGCCCGTATCAAACTCGTTGATGTAGCCGTTACCGCCAAGTAGTTGAATCGCATCCAGTGCCATCTTGGTTGCCAGCTCTGCGCTGTAGAGGATCGCGCCAGCAGAATCTTTACGTGTGGTTTCACCGCGATCACAAGCGGCAGCGACGGCGTAAACATACGCTTTAGCGGCATTCATTTGTGTGTACATATCCGCGATTTTTGCTTGAACTAGCTGGAATTCACCGATGGATTTACCGAACTGTTTACGGTCGTGAATGTAAGGCACAACGATATCCATACACGCCTGCATGATGCCAAGTGGGCCGCCTGCAAGCACCACACGTTCGTAGTCGAGACCGCTCATCAATACTTTCACGCCTTGGTTTTCTTCGCCGAGAATATTTTCCGCAGGGACTTCGCAGTTTTGGAAGACCAGCTCACACGTATTCGAGCCGCGCATACCCAACTTGTCGAGTTTTTGTGCTTGAGTAAATCCAGGGAATCCGCGTTCCACAATAAATGCCGTGATGCCTTTGGAGTGCTGGCTTGGGTCTGTTTTTGCGTAGACAACATAGGTGTGTGCATCAGGGCCGTTGGTGATCCACATTTTGTTGCCATTTAATAGGAAAATATCGCCTTTACGTTCGGCTTTAAGCTGCATAGAGACCACATCAGAGCCGGAGCCGGGTTCACTCATAGCAAGGGCGCCGATATGTTCACCGGAGATGAGCTTAGGTAGGTATTTCTCTTTTTGCGCTTGTGTGCCGTTACGGTGGATTTGGTTGACGCAAAGGTTGGAATGAGCGCCGTAACTTAACGCAACCGAAGCGGATGCTCGGCTGATTTCTTCCATAGCGATAACGTGGGCGAGATAGCCCATGCCTGCACCACCAAACTCTTCGCTGGTGGTCACACCTAAAAGACCCATGTCACCTAATTTGGACCAAAGATGGTTTGGAAAGTCGTTAGCTTGGTCGATAGATTGCGCTAGCGGCGCAATTTCTCTTGCAGCAAAACTATTGATTTGCTCGCGAAGCAAATCGGTATTTTCGTCATAAACAAAGTTCAGGGAAGAGTAGGTAGATTTCATTGCGTGTCCTTGCCTTTACGTCACCTACATCCCAGAGTTGAGGTGTTAGGTGACTTTTTCGCCTTTCATGGATCTCAGTGTGTTTTGGCATCGCAACTGCGCAGCATTTAACTCCATCATTACCGCTTGAATGTCGTTTGCTTGCTGTTGCAATGCTGCCTTCTTCTCTTCGATCAACCGAATCATATAGTTCAACTGCTCAGTACTTTGATCGGTATCGTAGAGTTCAAATAACTCTTTGATATCTGCAAGAGAAAAGCCCAATCGCTTACCTCGCAAAATCAGTTTTAGTCGAATTCGATCACGACCATTGTAGATTCGAGTGTTGCCTTTACGTTCTGGAGTTAGGAGACCTAAATCTTCGTAGAAGCGAATGCTTCGAGTAGTAATGTCGAACTCTTTCGCGAGCTCGCTGATCTTAAATGTGTTCATTCCTTAACCTTACGACTTTCGTATAACATTTACATGAATATACAATTCGTTAACGTTAAAGTAAACAAACAACATCCACTCTTGAGCCTTGATATCACTCGCATTTACTCGAAATTAAAGAATCACTCGAACAAACAATAACCTCAAACTTGACGTTAACGTAAATGTTAGTATAGTTATGACGTAAACGTCAACAAAAGGTTAATGGAATGAAAAATGAAACATGGATTGTTGCCGCTAAGCGAACGCCTATCGGCTCTTTTCAAGGTGCATTAGCTTCAACAGATGTCACGGAACTCGGTGCGAAAGCCATTCAAGGGGCGCTAGCCGAAAGCCAACTCGATGTGCACAAAATAGACGAAGTGTTGATGGGGTGCGTTTTACCCGCCGGTGTGGGGCAAGCGCCTGCAAGACAAGCAAGCCTTAAAGCTGAAATGCCACAATCGATTGGTTGTACGACACTGAACAAAGTTTGTGGATCGGGTATGAAAACCGTGATGCTGGCATATGACCTTATTCAATCTGGTAATGCGCATGCTGTCATCGCTGGTGGCATGGAAAACATGTCGTCTTCTCCTTATCTATTAAAGAAAGCGCGTGATGGTTTCCGTTTAGGTCACGAGCAAGTGCTTGATCACATGTTTTATGACGGGTTGCAGGATGCCTACCAAGGCGAGCTGATGGGTGTCTTTGCAGAACAGACGGCGCAAAAGTATCAGTTCAGCCGTGAAAGTATGGATGCCTGGGCGCAACAGTCGTTGACTCGTGCGCAGCAAGCAATCGAACAAGGTTTGTTCAAAGAAGAGATCGTGCCTGTTAACGTAAAAAGTCGACGCGGCGAAACCTTGGTTGTAGATGATGAGCAACCGAGCAAACTCGACGTCACTAAAATTCCTACCTTACGCCCTGCGTTTGCCAAAGATGGCGGCGTAACCGCAGCAAACTCTAGTTCCATTTCGGATGGTGCGTCGGCAATGATCTTAGTCGATAGTGAGTTTGGTCGTCAGGAAAACCTTCAGCCTCTAGCCAAAATTGTCGCGTACAGCACGCATGCAAGACAGCCTGATGAGTTCACCATCGCACCAGTCTTCGCGATTGAATCGCTGCTGGAAAAAACGGGCTGGGACAAATCAGGCGTGGACCTTTGGGAAATCAATGAAGCTTTTGCTGTCGTGACTCAATACGCGGTGAAAGCACTCGAACTGGACGAGAGCAAAGTGAACCCTCGCGGAGGGGCTTGTGCGCTGGGGCATCCAATAGGCGCAAGTGGCAATCGAATCCTTGTCACTTTGATTCATGCGCTAAAACAAACTGGTGGTAAGCGTGGCGTTGCATCGCTTTGTATTGGCGGCGGCGAGGCAACCGCTATCGCGATTGAAATCTGCTAAATCACTCTCAACAAAGTTTCACTTACATAACAGTAGTCAGTAACAAGCTGAAAAATACAAGGATGTCATCATGACAGAACAAGTAAAGCAGTATATCGGTGGTGAATTTGCCATCTCCGATTCAAAACAATGGCTAGATGTAACCAACCCGGCAACCAACGAAGTGATTGCACAAGTACCTTGTGCCACGGAATCGGAAATGAATGCGGCGATTGCCAGCGCAAGAGAAACGTTCAAACGCTGGAAAGAAGTTGCAGCGCCGGAGCGTGCTAGATTGATGTTGCGTTACCAACATTTGCTAAAAGAGCAACACGATGAGTTGGCGATACTGCTTTCAAGTGAGACAGGCAAAACCCTCGCGGATGCAAAGGGTGACATTTGGCGTGGGATTGAAGTCGTAGAACAAGCGGCGAACATTTGTAGCTCAATGATGGGCGAAACGGTTGAGAATGTCGCAACCAATATTGATGGTTACTCTTACATTCAACCGCTCGGTGTTTGTGCTGGCATCACACCGTTTAACTTCCCTGCGATGATCCCATTGTGGATGTTCCCGATGGCGATCGCTTGTGGCAACACCTTTATTTTGAAGCCGTCAGAGCAAGTGCCACTAACGGCAATGAAACTGGCAGAGCTGTTTGAACAAGCTGGCGCACCAAAAGGCGTATTGCAAGTTGTTCACGGGACCAAAGAGCAAGTCGACCGCATTCTGACTGATCCAGTTGTTCGTGCGATCTCTTTTGTTGGCTCTGTGCCCGTTGGTGAGTACATCTACAAAACAGGTACAGACAACCTGAAACGCGTGCAGTCATTTGCAGGTGCTAAGAACCACATGGTCATCATGCCGGATGCAAACAAACAGCAAGTCATCAATAACCTAGTTGGCGCGTCAGTTGGTGCTGCAGGCCAGCGCTGTATGGCGATTTCGGTTGCCGTATTTGTCGGCGAAACCAAAGAATGGATTCCAGAGCTTAAAGAGGCGTTAGCTCAGGTTCAGCCTGGCGCGTGGGATGATGAAACCGCCGGTTATGGTCCACTGATTAGCCCTCAAGCGAAGCAGCGAGTGGTGAATCTGATTAATGAAGGCAAAGCGTCAGGCGCGAATTGTGTTCTGGACGGGACAGACTGCCAAGTACCTGGCTTCCCGAACGGTAACTGGGTGGGGCCAACACTGTTTACCAACGTGACCACAGACATGTCGATTTATCAGGAAGAAATTTTCGGGCCTGTACTGTTAACTATGGAAGTGGATGACCTAGATGAAGCGATTGAACTGATCAATGCAAACCGCTTTGGTAATGGTACGTCTATTTTCACGGCGAACGGCGCTGCCGCGAGAAAGTATCAACACAATATCGAAGTAGGTAACGTAGGAATCAACGTACCGATTCCGGTGCCATTGCCGTTCTTTTCGTTTACTGGGTGGAAAGGCAGCTTCTACGGCGACCTGCATGCTTACGGTAAACAAGCGGTTCGCTTCTACACCGAGACGAAAACTGTCACCGCGCGTTGGTTTGAAGATGACATTCCAAGCGGTCCAAACATGACCATTCAACTTAGCTAATTACTGGATTAGCGACACCTCTAGCCAAGCGCCACCGTTTAAGTGGGCTTGGCTCGGATACAAATGCAACGAATTAGACCTTAGGACTTCAAGATGGATTTTGAATTAAACGAAGATCAACTCGCGTTTGCCGAAGTAGCAAAGCAGTTTGCAGACCAAATGTTAGCGCCTCATGCGGCCGAGTGGGATGAAAACCATCACTTCCCTAAAGATGTACTGCGTCAGGCGGGTGAGCTGGGCTTTCTGAGCATCTATACGCCGCCAGAGCATGGTGGCTTAGGGTTATCTCGTTTGGATGCGGCGATCATTTTCGAGCAGTTGGCTATGGGTTGTACCGCGACTACTGCGTTTATGACCATTCACAACATGGCGACGTGGATGATCACCAGCTTTGCCAAAGCAGAAGTGGCGCAGCAATTTAGCGCGGATCTAATTTCGGGTGAAAAGCTCGCTTCCTACTGTTTAACCGAACCTAATGCCGGCTCTGACGCCGCTTCTCTAACGACTAGCGCAGTGCGTGATGGCGATGAGTTTGTCCTCAATGGAGCAAAAGTGTTTATCTCGGGTGCGGGTGATACAGATGTATTGGTCGTGATGGCGCGTTCGTGTGGTGAAGGAGCGGGTGGCGTTTCTGCATTCGTTGTTCCTGCTGATTGCGAAGGCATTAGCTACGGTAAAAAAGAAGCCAAAATGGGTTGGAACTGCCAGCCAACTCGCATGATTACCTTCGAAAATGTCCGCATTCCTGCCGACTATCTGTTGGGTGAAGAGGGCGAAGGTTTTAAGTTTGCCATGCTTGGTCTGGATGGCGGCCGAATCAACATTGCTACTTGTTCCGTCGGCACGGCACAACAAGCACTGAACGAAGCCAAACAATACATGACTGAACGCAAACAGTTCGGACGTTCACTGGCGCAATTCCAAGCCCTGCAATTCAAGTTGGCTGATATGGCTACTGAGCTGGTTGCCGCGCGTCAAATGGTGCGACTTGCTGCCGCAAAACTCGATGCCCAACATGCAGAAAAAAGCGCGTACTGTGCAATGGCAAAACGCTTTGCCACCGATGTTGGCTTTAAGGTATGTGACCAAGCTCTGCAGATTCACGGAGGATATGGCTACATCAAAGAATATCCAGTAGAGCGCCACTTCAGAGATGTTCGCGTTCATCAAATCCTCGAAGGCACCAACGAAATTATGCGTTTGATCGTTGCAAGACGTTTACTCACCGAGGGCGTTGAGCTGGTTTAGATTGATACTGTTTAAAGGACGAAATGATTATGATTGCACAAATCAAATTGGAACGTGAAGCGCACATTGCCAAGCTCACGATTAGTAACCCGCCAGCAAACACCTGGACGCTGGAGTCTCTAAATCAGCTAAAAGAGTTGGCGATTGAACTTAGCAATGATCGCTCTATTTATGCGTTGGTATTAACAGGCGAAGGTGAGAAATTCTTTTCTGCTGGAGCGGATCTCAACAACTTTGCATCCGGCGATAAATCGCAAGCAGCAGATATGGCGTTCGCATTTGGTGAAGCGTTTGAAGCGCTTTCTGCATTCGATGGGGTTTCCATCGCGGCAATTAATGGTTACGCGATGGGTGGCGGTTTGGAAGTGGCAATGGCGTGCGACATTCGCATCGCAGAAGAACAAGTACAAATGGCACTTCCTGAAGCGTCGGTAGGTTTGCTGCCGTGTGCGGGTGGGACACAAAACCTGACCGCGTTGGTAGGTGAAGGTTGGGCGAAGCGTATGATCTTGTGTGGTGAGCGTGTGACGGCCGAGCGAGCGGAAAAAATTGGTTTAGTCGAAGAAGTGGTGGCGAAAGGCCAAGCACTGGAAGCGGCTATGGAACTTGCACAGCGTGTTGCGAGCCAATCGCCGAAATCCGTGTCTGCATGCAAAACGCTTATTCAAGGCCGACGCAGCCAAACTCACGCGGCCGGATTGGTCTTGGAGCGTGAACTCTTCTTACAGCTGTTCAATACACAAGATCAGACTGAGGGTGTGAATGCCTTCTTGCAGAAGCGTAAGCCACAATGGACAAACAGCTAGCGGAGGCCAAATGACAGGTACAGTAAATGTTTCACAGATAGAATGTGCTGACGGTTCTGCCATTGGTGTGTTGGAGCTTGATAATCCAGCTGCTCTCAACGCGCTGAGTTACGTGATGATCGAGCAGCTCTATAACCAACTGGTAGAGTGGCAATCGAACGACAGCATCGTCGCGGTATTCTTGCATGCTCAAGGTGAAAAAGCGTTTTGTGCTGGTGGCGATATTCAAGCGATCTACCGTGCACTTGAAAACAAAGAGCAAGACTTTGATTCTGCATTTTCAGCGATGGAAACCTTCTTTGACCTCGAATATCGCTGTGACCATCTTATTCACACTTATCCAAAACCGATCATTGCGTGGGGACATGGTTATTTGATGGGCGGGGGAGTTGGCCTGTTTATGGGAGCAAGTCATCGCGTTGCAGAAACCACCACACGCTTTGCAATGCCAGAGATTAAAATTGGCCTTTACCCAGATGTAGGCGCGACGTACTTCCTGAACCAGTTGCCAAAACATTTGGCACTGTTCTTAAGTTTGACGGCTTGCCAAATTAACGCAACAGATATGAAAGCGTTGGGGTTAAGCCAATGGATTGCACAGCCAGAAAACAAGCAAGTGCTGCTGGATCTGCTTGCATCGGTAAGTTGGAAAGGTGAAGCGAACATCAACGAAAAAATCGCCACTACGCTGCGTTCGGTACACGTGGACGAGCCAACCGA
The DNA here is from genome assembly GCF_033339955.1 of Vibrio sp. 1731. NCBI lineage: Bacteria > Pseudomonadati > Pseudomonadota > Gammaproteobacteria > Vibrionales > Vibrionaceae > Vibrio > Vibrio sp. 1731. Next base: position 213,992 of record NZ_JAWOVO010000006.1, read on the forward strand.
AGGGATGTTGATGCCCTATGCGGAATTGATTGAGCAGTTATGTTCGGGTGACTTAGCGTCAATTGTTGATGCAATCAGCCGTGCTAACGTTGATAACAAGTGGTTCGTCAATGCGCAGAAGTCACTGAACTATGGCAGTCCGTTGTCGCTCAGTATCACTTATCAGCAGTTAACGCAGTATCAAAACCTCTCTTTGAAAGCGTGTTTTGATATGGAATTTAACCTAACACTACGTTGTGGCTTAGAAGGTGATTTTAGAGAAGGGGTTCGTGCGCTGATTATTGATAAAACCAATCAACCGACTTGGCAACATCGCACGGTTTCTGACGTAACGCCACAAGTTTTGGAGCGCTTCTTCTCGCCAATTGACTCAGCAGAATACCCACTGACCGCATCGTCGGTAGCTATAGCGGCACTTTAGTACAAGGAAGAAATACGATATGGACAAAATTGCATTTATTGGCCTTGGTAACATGGGTGCGCCTATGGCTAAGAATCTACTCAAAGCGGGCTTGAACGTCGAAGTATTTGATTTGAACCCAAACGCAGTTGAGGAGTTGACCGCATTGGGCGCTTCAAGTGCCGATTCCGTTCAGCAGGCAGTACAAGGTGTTGACGTGGTTGTCACTATGCTGCCAGCGAGCCAACACGTTCAAAGCGTTTATCTTGGTCAAGATGGCATCTTAGATAGCGTCGAATCAGGTACCTTGCTGATTGATTCTTCCACCATCGATCCGGCGACTGCTCGTTTGGTTGGCGAAAAAGCATCGCAACTTGGTATCAGTTTTGTTGATGCACCAGTATCTGGTGGCGTTGCGGGCGCAGCAGCAGGTACGTTAACTTTCATTGTTGGCGGCTCACAAGAGAACTTTGTTCAAGCCAAAGCGGTGCTTAGCCACATGGGTAAAAACATCTTCCATGCAGGCGATGCTGGAGCTGGTCAGGTGGCGAAGATCTGCAATAACATGATGTTGGGCATTTTGATGAGCGGCACCTGTGAAGCACTCAATTTAGGGATGGAAAACGGACTCGATCCCAAAGTGCTTTCCGACATCATGTTGCAAAGTTCAGGGCGTAACTGGGCGCTAGAGCTGTATAACCCTTGTCCAGGTGTGATGGAAAATACGCCCGCAAGCAATGGTTATCAAGGCGGCTTTATGAGCCAGTTAATGGCTAAAGATCTGGGTCTTGCGATGGAAGCGGCAGTTGCCTGTCAAACATCAACGCCAATGGGCAGCTTGGCTCGTAATCTGTTTAATTTTCACAACGGTCAGGGCAACGGGCAAAAAGATTTTTCAAGCTTGTTTGAGTTCTACCAAAAGCAAAATCAGGCCTAAGGAGCGCTTATGGAGTTAGCAAATAAGGTCATTGCGATCACGGGGGCAGGGCAGGGGCTGGGTAAACAAATGGCACTGTCACTGGCGGAAAATGGCGTTCATCTTGCGCTTATCGACCTCAATTCAGAGCAACTGGCTGAAACGAAAGCGGAATGTGAATCTCTCGGCGTTACCGCTCGTTTTTATGTGACGAACGTGACTGACGAACAGCAGGTGTGCAGTGCTTTTGAGCAAATTGAGGCAGATTTCAAGCAGCTCAATGGCGTTATCAATAACGCAGGTATTATGCGTGATGGTATGTTCATTAAAGTCAAAGATGGTCAGGTTAACACGATGTCGCTGGAACAATTTCAGTCTGTTCTAGATGTGAATGTAACAGGCACTTTCCTGTGTGGCCGTGAAGCGAGCAAGGTAATGCTGAACACCGATAGCAAAGGGGTTCTGATCAACATATCCAGCGTTGCGCGTGCCGGGAATATTGGTCAAACCAACTATTCAGCATCTAAAGCGGCGGTAGCCACCATGGCAACGGTGTGGGCGAAAGAGTTAGGGCGTTTCGGAATTCGCTCAGTGGCGATTGCTCCGGGTGTCATCAAAACTGCCATGACAGACCAAATAAAACCTGAAGCGATGGAACGTTTAATCGGAATGATTCCGGTTGGACGTTTAGGTTTGGCGGATGAAATTTCATCGACCATAAAATACGTGTTAACCAACGAATTCGTGACCGGAAGAGTGTTCGAAGTCGATGGCGGAATGCGAATGTAACCCCCTCTGCAACATAAAAAAGGGGAGCGAGCTTGATTGTCCGCTTCCTTCCACTTTCTCCTTTCTTTTATTGCTTCTATCTGAAAAATGTATTGGATGCATGGTCGACTGTTATCTCATCGAACGGTATAGAAATTTATTCTATTTCTAATGTGAATGGTTAGTTCTATATTGCTTGTCATGTAAATGTATCAACTCACAACTAAGACGATCTTTTGTCTCACTAACGAGATCATTATTCTTGGTGTGTAAAAAATACTCTCATTGGTTATATTGTGACCGAAAACTATTTCGGCATCTAAAGATGGTGATTTATTATTCAGCGCAAAATACATGGGAATATGAGGCTGACTGAATAACCTTCAGTTGTCTTAATAATAAATAATCAGAATTCTCAATTACACTGAAGTAACTACCCATTAGGGAAGAGCAATAATGTCACTATTTCATTCGCTTAGGACGATGCCGCTATTATTGGGGTGTCTGTGTTTTTCTGTTCAGGCATCCACAGAAAAGGTGGAACAGGAAGGTAAGTTTTTACAGTCGTTAGAAGGCATCGAAAATCAAATTTACGCATTACCTCAGAGTTCTTTAGCTTTGATTGAAGCGTTAGAAGAAGAGTCTTTACTACAAAACCAACCAACAGCGCTGTTGGTGCGTTACTGGCTTGCCAAGGCCACGGTTTTAGAGCTGCTAGGGCGCTTAGAAGAGAGTCAGAGTGTCGTTCGAAAAGGATTGGAGCTTGTGCGTCCACAGAGCCATGAGTATCTCCTGTTTAAGTTGATTCAGATGCGAACTATGGTTGGAAAGAGCGATATCGATACCGCGCTTTCTGCGTTGGATAGCTTGTTGGAAACATCGCGTGAGAATGGTGATAAGCAACTTGAATCAGAAATCCTGTTGCTAAAAGGACGCTATTACGATGAGCAAGGTGAGTTTAAAAAATCCTATGCTGCACTTATGTCGTCCATGGATGCGGCTGAATCTTCAGGTGTTCACGGGCTGGTCGAACGTGCAGCACTAGAGCTAGGTGACGTACTTGTCAAAATTCAGGGTTACGACCGATCTGAGGCGCTTTTGGAACAAGCATATCGCTATTTTAGGGATAGGCGTATGTCGTTCAATGAGTTGTTGAGCGTTTTGACGATAGCGAAACTTCATAAAGCACAGTTCCAATACGAAGAGGCGATAGCGTCATATCAGCGAGCGTTAAAGCTGGCTCAAATTATCGGTGATGGACGCTTTAGATTTCGAGTTAACCTTGAACTTGCAGCTTTATATCGCGAGACGAAACAAGAAAAGAAGATGGTTAATCACTTGAAGCTGGCGGAGAATTTACAGTACAGAGAAACGTCTAGCGCGTATTTGGCAACATTTAAGTTGTTACAAGCCGAATATATGTTAGAGCAGCAGCAATTTGAAATACTTTTAGCGATGATCGCGCCAATGCTGCCGGAGATTATAGAGAGTCGATACGTCAAGCAACAGCAAATGGAGCTACTAAAAGTCGCCGCTATGGCCTATGCGGGAAGCAATGACTTTAAACTAGCATTCGAAACTTACGGTAACTATCACGATAAATTTATCCAATTTAGCAATCAAAGAGAAGTTGAAAATCTTGAGCGCCAGCAGACGTTATTTGAGTTGGAACGACTTGAATATGAGAACGAAGATCTCAACTGGAACAATGTTTTGCAGCGTATGGAGCTAGAAAATAACCGTCGTACTTTTTACTTATTGGGTGAAGCGCTACTTGCGCTCATCGGTGTTCTGTTTTTGATGGCGGTAGTATTTCTCGTCGTCAATCGCTCGCGTTTGAGAATGCGTCGCCTCGCAAAGACAGACACATTGACAGGGTTGTTCAATCGCCGTTTTTTAGAGGACTGGTTCACTAAGCCAGTAGAAGTGAGGCGTGAGCGAAAAGAGAAACCGGTACCTCAATCTAAGCAAGAAAAAATACAACACTTTGTTTTTGAGCAAGTCGAGCAAGTTAAGTACGGTTATCTAGCTTTAAATAAATGGGTAGATAGCAAACTCGATAAACAGAAAATGGTGCCAAATAAACCACAATCGGGACCAGTAACTTTAGCGTTAATCGATGTGGATTATTTCAAGCAGGTAAATGATACCTATGGGCATGTGTTTGGAGATACCGTACTAACGGGCGTTGCCAAAGTGTTGGAGGAAACTGTACGTGAAAACGACATTGTTGCTCGCTTTGGTGGTGAAGAGTTTGTTGTTGTTATGCCCAATACAGACCATAAAAACGCCCTTATTACTGCAGAACGTTTACGTAGCGCTTTATCCCTACATGGCTTTGTTACGGAACAGAAAGAAGAAGTGAGAGTGACCTGTAGTTTTGGAGTCGTTACCACTGAAGATAATGAGATGAGTTTTAAATCACTTTGCGATCAGGCCGATAAATTGCTTTATCAAGCGAAAGCGAACGGACGCAACTGCGTGAAAGGTCGCTCGCTAGCGTAACAGAAATCAAAAGTTCAGGCTCATCGCACGATGAATCTGAACTTATCCCTCCCATTTACTTTGATAGCCAAGTGACTTTGAGATCCTTGCTTCGAATATAAAACGCTGAATCTAACATCTTAAAGTCACTTGGCGATATTACTTAAAAATTGCTTAAGGATATCGAATCGCATATTCATGGCGTTCAATATAACCTCTCTTTTTGCCTCCTTCACCTTCAAAGTGCGAATGCCACTTGTGTCTACAAAACTATAACAAACTAGTGTGTCTATTCTTTGTACAAATAAACCGTGTACAGGTGAAATGATTAGTGGTCGATATAAATTTTTTGTGGCACAGATTTTTGTTGTTCAAAAATCAACTCGTTCATCATCGTTTTAAAAATAGATTAATGGTTAACTATTTGATTTTGTTTGCCTTATTTGTTTGTTCTTAAACTGAAATCTAGTTATCCCGACAAGTTCTTGCCGAGCGATTTTTCGTACACCCTCAACTTTTCATCCTTTTTTACTAACATTTTTCTTTAAAAATAATTTGAGTTCGAATTAATTTTCAGGCATTTTATATTTAACTAACCGTTCAATTAAAAATAACAGGGACGCAAAATGCCAAAGGTGGGGATGCCTGAAATCAGAAAACCGCAGCTTGTGAAAGCGACAATGTCAGTGATTGATAGAGTCGGTTTACACGCGGCGAGTATTTCGTTAATCAGCAAAGAAGCCGGTGTATCAACGGGGATTATCAACCACTATTTCGGTGGTAAGCACGGATTGCTGGAGGAAACGATGCGCGAAATCTTGCGTCAGCTTTCGTCCACTATCACACAGAAGTTACGTGAGCTGCCAAGTGATGCTCATCACCAAAGAATTAACGCCATCATTGATGGTAACTTTGTCGGCTATCAGGCAGAAAACCAAGTTGCTAAGACTTGGCTGGCGTTTTGGTCGTACTCAATGCATGACGAGCAGCTCAAGCGTTTGCAGCGTGTCAACGAACGACGTCTATTGTCCCACCTAAGAAAAGAACTCAAAGCATTATTAAATGCAGAGCAGGCTGAATTGGTTGCTCATGGTATTGCATCACTTATTGATGGAATTTGGCTGCGCGGAACGCTCAACCCGCAAGGCATTGATGCAGAAAGAGCGAGAATCATCATCAACGATTATCTCGAAAAACAACTTACGTTTTATTCTGAAAAAATATAAAAGTTACAGGTCTTCAAAATGGAAATGAAAGCACACTATATCAATGGTGCGATGTACGACGGGTGTTCAGATGAACACTTCACCACTTACAATCCGGCGAATGGTGAGCCATTGGCCAATATTAAACAAGCGAACCAAGACGATCTTCAAGCAGCGATTGAATCGGCAAAAAAAGGTTTTGCTGCATGGTCGGCGATGACTGCGATTGAGCGCAGCCGTATTTTACACAAAGCCGTTGCCATTTTACGTGAGCGTAATGACGAGCTGGCTGCATTGGAAGTGGCAGATACTGGTAAGCCCATTCAAGAAGCTATCGCAGTTGATATAACAACAGGTGCCGATGTTCTTGAGTACTACGCTGGCCTTGCTCCAAGTCTACAAGGTGAACAGCAGCCACTCAGCGACGATCAATTTTTCTATACACGTCGTGAGCCATTGGGCATTTGCGCGGGTATTGGCGCTTGGAATTATCCAATTCAAATTGCGATGTGGAAATCGGCGCCAGCACTGGCTGCGGGCAACGCAATGATCTTCAAGCCATCAGAAGAAACACCATTAACGGCGCTTAAGCTCGCCGAAATTTATTCAGAAGCGGGCATGCCAGATGGCGTATTTAATGTCGTGCAAGGGGATTACCGAGTAGGACAGACGCTAACGGCGCATCCTGATATCGCAAAAGTGTCATTCACGGGTGAGTCAGGCACCGGTAAAGTCGTCATGAGTGACAGCGCTAAGACACTAAAACAAGTAACGATGGAGCTTGGTGGTAAGTCTCCACTGATTATTTTTGATGATGCGAAGTTAAACGATGCCGTTTCTGCGGCCATGGTGGCGAACTTCTACACCCAAGGTGAAGTTTGTACGCACGGTACACGCGTATTTGTCCATGAAGGTATTTATGATGACTTTATCGCACAACTTAAAGCCCGAACCGAGCTGTTAGTCGTCGGCGATCCGCTTGATGAGAACACGCAGATTGGCGCGCTAATCTCTAAAGATCATGAATCGAAAGTTTTAGGAGCGATTGAAGCCGCGAAAGCGAGTGGCGCGACGTTACTGACTGGCGGCTACAAAGTAACAGACAATGGCCTAGCTAATGGTAACTTTGTTGCTCCAACCGTATTTGTTGATTGCGATGATGACATGAGCCACGTTCAACAAGAAATCTTTGGCCCGGTAATGTCAGTTCTGAAATTCCGCGATGAGTCGGAAGTGATTGCGCGTGCAAATGGCACCGATTATGGCTTAGCGGCAGGTGTATTTACTCAAAACCTATCTCGTGCGCACCGTGTGATCCATCAAATTCAAGCGGGTATTTGTTGGGTGAACACATGGGGTGACTCACCTGCAGAAATGCCAGTTGGCGGCTACAAGCAATCAGGTGTTGGCCGTGAAAACGGAGTCGAAACCCTTAAACATTACACACAAACGAAGAGTGTTCTGGTTCAGCTAAGCGACTTCGAAAGCCCTTACAAATGATACTACTCATAGTAGATAACTGACCACTTTAGCTTGTTAAAATGCTCGATAACTACGTTGTCAATTTTGATTGTAGGTTAACTACTTATCAAAATTTCCGCCTTGTTCTCAAGCATTTTTCCTACGCTAATTTCGTTCACTTATCTAGGGTGATTAGTATTAACTCCTAGGAGAATAAAAATGCAACAACACTACGATTACATCATCGTCGGTGCGGGTTCGGCCGGCTGTGTGTTAGCGGATCGCTTAAGTGAAAGTGGTCAAAATTCGGTCCTATTACTCGAAGCGGGTGGGTCGGATAAAAGTATTTTTATCCAAATGCCAACAGCGCTTTCTTACCCGATGAACACTGAAAAATACGCGTGGCAGTTTGAGACGGTTGAAGAGCAAGGGTTGGATGGTCGCCAACTTCATTGTCCTCGCGGAAAAGTTCTGGGCGGTAGCTCATCTATCAACGGCATGGTTTACGTTCGCGGACACGCTTGTGACTTTGACCAGTGGGAAGAGGAAGGCGCGAAAGGCTGGAATTATCAGTCGTGTTTGCCTTATTTCCGTAAAGCAGAGTCTTGGATTGGTGGTGCTGATGAATATCGGGGCGATCACGGTCCAGTCGGCACATGTAACGGCAACGATATGAAGCTCAATCCACTGTACCAAGCTTTTATTGATGCAGGCAAAGAAGCGGGCTACCCAGAAACAAAAGATTACAACGGTTATCAGCAAGAGGGCTTTGGCCCAATGCATATGACCGTCGACAAAGGCGTACGCGCTTCGACCTCTAATGCATACTTAAGCCGCGCTAAAAAACGCAAAAACTTCACCCTAATGAAGAGGGTGACGGTTCATCGAGTTTTATTAGAAGAAACTGGTGCAGAAGGCAAGAAAGCGGTAGGCGTTGAGTTTGAAAAGTCAGGTTCAATTCAGCAATGTTTTGCGAATAATGAAGTGATTTCGAGTGCGGGTTCGGTTGGCTCCGTTCAGCTGTTGCAGCTTTCAGGCATTGGCCCTAAGGCAGTATTAGAAAAAGCGGGCATTGAGGTGAAACACTCGTTGGAGGGAGTAGGTAAAAACCTGCAAGATCACTTAGAAGTGTACTTCCAATATCACTGTAAACAACCTATCACGCTCAACAGCAAATTAGGTTTGGTGAGCAAGGGCTTGATTGGCACTGAGTGGATATTAACTCGCAAAGGCCTTGGTGCTACTAACCACTTTGAATCGTGTGCGTTTATCCGCTCTCGTGAAGGACTAAAGTGGCCAAATATTCAGTATCACTTCTTGCCAGCGGCAATGCGCTATGACGGGCAAGCTGCTTTTGATGGTCATGGTTTCCAAGTGCACGTTGGACCTAACAAGCCAGAAAGTCGCGGGTCGGTCGAGGTTGTCTCTGCGAATCCGAATGATAAGCCGAAGATTGAGTTTAACTACATTTCCACTGAACAAGATAAGCAGGATTGGCGTGATTGTATTCGCCTTACTCGCGAGATCCTCAATCAGCCAGCCATGGATGAGTTTCGTGGGGACGAGATCCAACCCGGTCTGAACATCACAACGGATGAACAGATTGATGAATGGGTGAAGCAAAACGTCGAGAGTGCTTACCATCCATCTTGTACCTGCAAAATGGGCGCAGATAATGACCCATTAGCCGTCTTAAATGAGCGATGCCAAGTACGCGGTATTCAAGGCTTGCGTGTGGTGGACTCTTCTATTTTCCCAACCATTCCGAACGGTAATTTAAATGCGCCAACGATTATGGTGGCAGAACGCGCCGCGGATATGATTTTGGATAACGCCCTAGAAACGTCGAACAACGTACCAGTTTGGATTGCACCGGACTGGCAAGAGATGCAACGAATGCATCCGCCAAAAAGAGATCTCGATTCGATCTCATAAAATGAAAAAGTCAGTAATCATTACAAGGAATTCAACATGTCTAAGATGACAAAAATCTTCTCAACAATTGCACTAAGTACTTTAGCAACAGGCGCTTACGCCAACCAATGTGAAACGGTTCGTTTCGCAGATGTAGGTTGGACTGACATCACAGCGACCACTGCCGTTACATCAGAGTTACTTAAAGGGTTGGGGTACAAAACGAAGACCGATCTTCTGTCTGTGCCTGTAACTTACTCCTCTATGGCTAATGGCGATATCGACATTTTCTTAGGTAACTGGATGCCAACGATGGAAGGTGATATCGCGAAATACCGTGATGCAGGTACTGTTGAAACCGTACGCGCGAACCTCGTTGGCGCAAAGTACACGCTAGCGGTTCCAAAATACGTTTATGACGCAGGCGTAACCAACTTCGCTGACCTAGTAAAACATGCCGACAAATTTAAAGACCGCATTTACGGCATTGAACCAGGAAACGATGGCAACCGCTTAATTCAGTCAATGATTGATAGCAACGCATTCGGCCTAAAAGATTTCAGCCTAGTTGAGTCCAGTGAAGCTGGCATGGTGTCTCAAGTATCACGTGCCGCACGCCGCAATCAATGGATTGTGTACCTAGGTTGGGCGCCGCACCCAATGAATAGTAACGTTGAAATGGAATATCTAGCGGGTGGTGATGACTTCTTCGGTCCTAACTACGGCGGCGCGAACGTCTACACAAACGTACGTAAAAATTACCTCGCTGAGTGTCCAAATGTAGGTCAGCTAGTGAAAAATCTAGAGTTTAACCTAGAAATGGAAAATGAACTGATGGAAGCGATTCTTAACCAGAAACAGAAGCCATCAAAAGCAGCGCAAGCATGGTTGAATGCAAACCAAGAGCAAATTGAAGCGTGGCTAGAGGGCGTGAAAACGGTAGATGGCCAAGATGCGCTAACAGCTATTACAAACTACTTAAAAACAAACGCTTAATAAGCAGTATTTGAGCTCGTTTTTTTAAAAGAAAGTGGGCAGAGTTTTGCCCGCTTCATTAACACAAAGGTTTTATTTTGAATTTTATTACGGACAACAAACTACCGTTGGGCCAATGGATGGAAACTGGCGTCGATTGGTTAACCATCAATGCATCGGGTTTTTTCGATGCAATCTCTATTACACTTGAAACGATCATTCTTTTCGTGGTGGACATTTTTAAATGGATGCCACCTGCAGCGCCAATCATTATGACGGCGGCAATTGCTTGGTTCTTACATCGCAGCATTCCTCTTGTCGTATTTATCGTGTTGGCCTTACTCGCAATTCTCAACCTTGGTTACTGGCAAGAAATGCTGGAAACCTTTGTCCTTGTGTTTGCAGCGACAACGATTTCCGTATTAATTGGCGTGCCGTTGGGCATTATGGCGGCGCACCGTCCTTGGTTATACACCTTGTTGCGGCCAATACTCGATTTAATGCAGACCGTCCCGACATTCGTTTACCTAATTCCAACCTTGGTTCTGTTTGGATTGGGTATTGTCCCAGGTCTAATCTCGACCATCATTTTCGCTATCGCTGCGCCAATTCGATTGACGTACCTCGGCATTATTAAAGTGCCGGAGGAGCTACTTGAAGCGGGTAAAGCATTTGGTGCCAGCCGCATGAAGCTACTGTTTAAGGTGGAGTTACCTGCGGCATTGCCAAGTATTATGGCTGGCGTTACTCAGTGCATTATGTTGTCTCTTTCTATGGTGGTCATTGCGGCGCTTGTTGGTGCTGATGGGCTTGGTAAGCCAGTCGTACGTGCACTGAATACGGTAAACATTTCACAAGGTTTTGAAGCTGGTTTAGCGATTGTACTCGTTGCCATCATTCTTGATCGCTTGTGTAAAGCACCAAACCAGAAGGAGGCATAATCATGGACGCTATTACTATTAAAAATCTTGATGTCGTTTTTGGTCAGCAACAAGCACAGGCGCTAGCACTACTAGATCAAGGGAAGTCTCGACAAGAAATCATTGATGAAACTGGCCAAGTGGTTGGGGTTGATAATGTTTCGCTGAACGTGAAACAGGGTGAGATCTGTGTCTTGATGGGGCTTTCGGGCTCGGGTAAATCAAGTTTGCTGCGAACGGTTAACGGGTTGAACGATATTTCTCGTGGCTCTCTGAAAATTAAAGATGGCGACGATATGGTTGAGCTCTCTAACTGTGACGAACAGAAACTGCGCCACCTTCGTACGCACCGCGTGTCCATGGTGTTTCAGAAGTTTGCATTGATGCCTTGGTTAACGGTGTTAGACAATGTAGCGTTTGGTCTAGAGATGCAAGGCATTGGTAAAGCAGAGCGTCGTAAAAAGGCGCGTGAACAGCTCGAAATGGTCGGTTTATCTGAGTGGGAAACCAAATTCCCGCACGAGCTTTCTGGTGGTATGCAGCAGCGTGTTGGCCTAGCGCGAGCGTTCGCGATGGACACTGATATCTTGTTAATGGATGAACCGTTTTCAGCACTTGATCCATTGATTCGTGCTCAGCTTCAAGATGAATTGATTCTGCTTCAGGAAAAGCTAAACAAAACCATTCTTTTTGTGAGTCACGACTTGGATGAAGCACTTAAAATCGGTAACAACATCGCCATTATGGAATCAGGAAAGCTGATTCAACATGGCAAGCCAGAACAGATCATTCTTGCTCCAGAAAACGATTATGTGGCGGACTTTGTTGCTCACACTAATCCATTAAATGTGCTGAAGGGACGTTCCTTAATGCGTGACGATTTGGTTCGCGAAGATACGCGTGTTCTGATTTGCCCTGATAAAGATATTTGGGTGATACAAGAGAGCAAGGGGTTAAGTTTAGCGGATAAAGATAAATCGTTGATTCAATGGAAGAGCGATTCTTCGAACCTTGACGAAGTTAATGAAAACTCTCTGGTTCAGGTTAGTCCAGAAATCAGTATGCGAGAAGCGATTGAACTTAAACAGCGTAGCAATCAGCCTCTGCTTATGGTTGAAGATAATAAGCTGGTTGGTGTGTTAAGCGACAATGAGCTTTACGATGCATTGCTTGGTAATTTTAAGTCAGAGCAAGTTGCGTAAAGTTGACGCAGAACCAAGTAAAAAAGAGCCGCATTAATGTGCGGCTCTTTTTAGTTTAAACAATGATTTAAGTCGCTAAGCTAAGACAATGGTCGACTATAGAGTCGTAATTACGTCATCCATTGCAAGGCGCGCTTTTGGAAGACCATGATTATAATCTTCCCCATCTTTATGGTAGCCAATCGCTAGCGCAACTTCACAAATATGGCCCTCGAGCTCTTCTTTAAACTCTTCTCCAATCAGAGCCGGATCGACACCTTCCATCGGTGTTGAATCAATGCCTAGTCGAGCCAATGTGTGTAGTAGGTTACCTAGTGCCAAATAGACTTGTGCTTTTGTCCAGCTTCCGTTGAAGCCATTTTCGTCCGTATTTGCATCGGCAAAAGCGTAAGCACCCATAAAGTTGTTGTACATCTCCGCTGGCAAGTGGCCAGATGTTACTTCTGCATCCACACGCTTCGCAAATTTCTCTTTAGTAAATTTAGGATCGTAAGCAAACAGAATCGTATGTGATGCGGCTTTCGCGTGTGGTTGGTTAAACTGATGCATATTTGCAAACGTATTGTGGAAACGTTGCTTCGCTTCATCACTTTCAATAACGATGAATTTCCATGGTTGTGAGTTGATAGAAGACGCCGACAAACGCAGTGCTTCTTTGATTATCGCCATGTCTTCTTGAGAAACGCGCTTGGTTTCATCATATTTTTTTGCAGTGTAACGGCTATTTAGATCGGTAATGATTTGATGGGACACGTTTATATCCTCTTTATGTGATGACAGATGAGGATGCACTAGCATCGACAACCATGCGTACCTCGAATATGGGTTCATGATAATGGATATTTTTTCATTGATAAGAGGGTGTTTATTTAAATCACTTTTTACTTTTTGTTGAAAATCGATGTGGGTTGATCGGTTTGAAACTTAAAAGTCCTTATTTGGAAGCTTTTATTTGATATTAAATTAAACTCATATTAAGGCGTAGGGGAAAGCAACATGAACGTGATTGAAGTTTTTAATGATAGCTATGAACGTTGTACTTCAGATCAGGAGTTTTTCGACTTGTTCTACAAAAATTTATGGTCGAAAAGTGCCAACTTTAGACAGAAGTTTGACGGTATAGACATGCACCAACAAGTGAGAATGCTTAGAGGGTCTATCGTATTTTTTATGATGGCAGATACCTCGACCGAAGCGCACAAAATGGTGGAAAAGTATGGGAAAAAGCATGCAAGTGCAGATATTGGTATAGAGCCGCAGGATTTTGATGTTTGGCTTGAGAGTTTGTTAGAAACGGTTCGACAGTGTGATTCCGGGTATGATGCCGATGTTGAAACCGCTTGGCGAACATGCTTTAAAACGGGCTTAGAAGTAATGAAACAAGAGTGTGATAAAGAAGATGGGCACATCCTTAAAGCGAGTTCCAAATAAGGAAGTAACGTGAGTGGTCGTTACTTCCTAGGGTCAGAACCTTACTTATCTTGTGTCTCTTTATTCTTTTTCACCGCTTCGGCGATATCACTGACAGCTTCGACAAGATTGATCGGCATTGGAAAAATAATAGTGGATGTTTTGTCTGTAGTGATTTCAGTGAGTGTCTGCATGTAACGTAATTGCAGTGCATTCGGTGCTTCGTTGAGCATTTGCGCTGCTTCTTTTAATTTATTTGAAGCCTCTAACTCACCAGTAGCGTGAATGATCTTCGCCCTACGGTTACGTTCTGCTTCTGCCTGACGGGCTAGGGCTCTGACCATGCTGTCATTTAAATCAACATGTTTGACTTCAACCGTAGCAATCTTGATTCCCCAGTCATCAGTCTGTTGATCGAGAATGGATTGTAAATCCTTATTGAGGCGTTCTCGCTCTGATAGCAATTCATCGAGTTCATGCTGACCCAATACCGAGCGCAGCGTGGTTTGTGCTAACTGACTGGTGGCATCGCTGTAGCTTTCAATATTGTTAATCGCCATTTGAGGATCGACTACGCGAAAATAAACGACCGCGTTGACGCGCACAGAAACGTTATCTTTGGTAATTAAATCTTGTGTCGGCACATCCAAAACGACAGTACGTAAATCAACCCTCACCATTTGCTGAATAAATGGGATAAGGATGATCAAACCAGGTCCTTTGACTTCTTGAAATCGACCAAGAAAGAACACAACCCCACGTTCGTATTCTCTCAAAACCTTGAACATTTGGGTCGCTAGTGCGAACAGCAGCACCACGATCACCGCAACGGTATAGAGCATCATAAAGCGCCTCCTATTTATTTTGGCGGTCATCAGGCATCACAGTTAAGGTCAGCCCTTTAACATTAACAATGGTGACGTGATCACCTTGTTTGAATTGTTGATGGTCTTTGGCTTTAGCTCGCCATAACGCACCGTTGAGTTGAACGCGTCCTTCGCCATCGATAAAGTCATCGCTTACCACGGCGACCTTCCCAGGGTAAGTCTCTAAACCCGTCGTTACACGCCGGCGACGAATTTTGAGCAGCAGGCCGACGGTCAGCACGATTAGAGCCACGGAAAATATGGCAATACCAAAAATCAAAGGAAGGGCGATCTGGAATCCTGGTAACTCACTGTCCATGAGAAATATCGAACCGAGTACAAAGGCGACAACGCCGCCTAAGCCCAAAATACCAAAGCTCGGGCTGAATGCTTCCGCTATCATTAGTGCAATACCGAGTAACAGCAGACCAAGACCTGCGTAGTTGACGGGCATCATTTGTAGTGCGTACATGGCAAGAAGCAGACAAATCCCACCTAGCACACCGGGTAAGCCAATTCCTGGGTTGTAAAATTCAAGAAGTAAACCGTAGATGCCGATGAGCATTAGAATGTAGGCAACGTTTGGATTGGTTATAACGGCTAGCATTTCTGCTCGCCAATCGGGTGTTCTTTCAATCCATACGGGATTTTCCAGTGACAATGTCACATCACGATTGTTAACTTTAACAGTTTGTCCATCAATGGCTTTGACTAAATCCTCTGGTGAGTTGGCTATATAATCAATAACGTTTAATTCCAATGCCTCTGTGGCGTCCAAACTCGCTGCTTCGCTCACTGCTTTCTCTGCCCACTCTGCATTTCGGCCATGAAGCTTTGCTAAGCCTTTAATATAGGCTCTAGCATCATTAATCACCTTTTTCTCCATTGCGGTTTTCGCGGGAACTTTCTCTGAACCTTCGTTGGTTCCTTCTGACGTTTCTTCCGCGTTTTGATCTTTGCCATCATCCGATGAAGGGGGCTGAGGGGCACCACCTAACGCGACGGGCGTTGCCGCGCCAAGGTTGGTGGCTTCAGCCATGGCGGCAACGTGGCTGGCGAGTAAAATGTATGTCCCTGCGCTAGCCGCTCTAGATCCTGACGGGCCAACCCAAGTCGCAATTGGAGTGGAGGAGGTGGTAATCGCGTGAATAATATCTCGCATTGCGCTATCTAAGCCGCCTGGTGTGTCCATCTCTAAGATCACTAAACTGACACCGTTTAGTTGAGCTTCTTCTATTTCACGAGATAAATAGTCGCTAGTAGCAGGCCCTATAGCGCCTTTGACAGGAACAATCCAAACAGTATTCGCCAGTGCTTGACTGGCCATCAAGAGTAAAGGTAAGAACCATATCCATAGTCGTTTCATGCAGTCCTCCTTGTGTGGTCACAGGGACTTTTTGAAATCCTAATTCAAGTATATCCAAATAACTTAGAGATGCTTGAGTATAGGTTCTAATGAATAAGCTGCCGAGGCTAATTAGGAGACTACTTTTTTATATATAAACGCTGTGTGAGATAGTAAACTAAAGCAAATTATTGGTAATTGTGATGTTTATGTTTATTGTTCAGCGTTTGATTAAGTTGGCCGTTATCTGTGCCGTATTCTTTACTATTTTCGATCTGATCTCGTATGGAGAGGTGACTTGGTTTCAACGGTTTTTGGCTTTTCTACACTAAACTCAGATTTCAATACGTTAGCTACTCATAAGGCGATAGGTTTCTTCCTATTCGCCTTATTACTCCCTCTTCAACCAAAGCCTTAAACAAAGCAATACTTAACTCGTTTTTTCAACTTCCTGTCGGTGGAAAAAACGCCAAAATGCAACTAAATTCATATCAATAACAAGTTTAAGGTATGTAGTTGATGAGGCAATTCAGCGCAATCGCACTAGCTGTTGTAACACTCATTTTGAGCCAAACAACAACCGCAAGAAACGCGAAGATGTTAGGTGATATCTCCCTAGTTCAGCCCATACAGGGTGATCCTAATGTGGATATTAAGCTAGCGAGAATTGGCTGGCATCTCTTACGCGATCCTCAATTATCGTCAAATGGTAATGTCAGCTGCGCGACATGCCACAATCTGCAAACCAATGGCGCTGAAAATACACCAGTCTCTACGGGGGTGAAAGGTGATGGAATTAGAAATTCTATAACAGTGTTTAATGCGGCGTTAAATTATCGTTTTTTATGGGATGGAACGGAAAACACCTTGATGGCTCAGATTGATGGTCCAATCCATAATCCAATGGAAATGGACTCAAACTGGCAAACAATAGAGCAATATGTAAAAGAGAGTGAACATTATCAAGCGCTATTTAGTCGTGACGATGAATTGCCGATTAACGTTCATAATATCAAGTCCGCTATTGTGGAGTTTGTTGAAGGGCTGCAGACGCCTGGCGCACCATTCGATGCTTACTTATTGGGTTACACGCATGTACTGAGTGAACAGCAAATCAGAGGTTGGAAAACATTTCAGACTTCAGGTTGTGTGCAGTGTCATCAGGGCAAAAATATCGGCGGAGCGATGATCCAAAGGTTCGCCTATTTCAAGGATAAGCCAGTAGTAGAGGACCTGGGCCGGCAACTCGTTACGATAGAAGATGAAGAGCGATTCTATTTTAGAGTAGCCAGTTTACGCAATGTCGCGCTAACGAGTCCTTATTTTCATAATGGGCAAGTCGATAAGTTATCCGACGCGATACAAATCATGGCTAAAACCCAGCTCGGTATAACGATGAACGATGAGAATGTCGCGGACATTGAAGCATTCTTGCAGTCGTTGACAGCACCTAGACCCATAATTTTAGAGGTGTTGGAAAATGAATAAATTCAAACTGATCAACTTTTGCTTTTTTATTGGGATACTGACGTGTTGCACACTGGCGTATATGTCGTATATGAACTCAAAAAACGCTCAAGAATTTCATGCAGAGCTAATGAATATCGGACATGAATTGATTGAAGAGCGTGATGTTATCGTGAACCGATATGCCGTTGAAGATAGGAAAAACTATGAGTTAACAACATCTTTAGTAGAGATAGAAATCGCAGCACAGGCACTGTTGGAATCATCAAAGGCATCAGTTTGGTTTCCCGTGACACCCAATCGTATAAAAGTTAGGGATACGCTTGAACAGTTTAAGGAGCGAGTGCTTCAAACAACGTTGAAGCTTGATATGTTAATTGGTGTTCAGGTAGAAAATCGGTATGCATTACTCATGTTGTTCAATTTATATCAGCAAGATGTTTCTACCGAGAGCGGTCAATCATTGGGTGGCAGTCGTTATTTTGAATTTCTCAACCAGTTGCTTCTAACACAAACTGAAGTTGAGAGTGAAAAAGAAGCGAACTTCCTTAAACGGCTTCAAACGAGTGATAAAAGAATTGAATTGCTGACGAATGAACTGCTTGATCACACTTATATTGAGTTTGTCGAAAGCTCAGAGCATCGGTTACTCAATATTGCTCAAAGTGAGGCGCGTTTTACGTGGTTGTTTGTATTTATCGCGGTGATGTTTCTAGTTAGCGCGTTTGTTTATCAGTCACATCACCGAATGCATAACTTAAAACAGTTGAATCTTGAAATTGAAGAGGCGAGAAACAAAGCCGAGCGAGCGGCAAAAGCGAAATCAAATTTTCTCGCTGCAATGAGTCACGAACTAAGGACGCCGATGAATGGTGTACTAGGGCTTTCTCAAATGATTGCAGAAGAGACCAAAGAGCCGACGACGAAAGAGCATATTAGGGTTATTCTTGATTCTGGCCAGCATCTGATGACTATCCTCAACGATATTTTGGATTTTTCTAAAGTTGAAGAAAACAAACTGGAATTTGAGCAAGCTAAGTTTAAGCTCGATCAAGTGCTTTCTCCGGTGTGTAGCGCAATAAAACCACTTGTTGATGAAAAAAATATCGAGTTAATCTTGGAAAACGAGGTTTCTGAATATACTGAATTTACTGGAGATTGTGCGCGTTTACGACAGATCTTGTTTAATCTCGCCGGTAACGCGGTGAAGTTTACCAATGAAGGGCATGTGCTGGTTAGAACTGAGTTAGATGAATCGAATCAGTTGTTGGTCATGCGCGTGAGCGACACCGGTATTGGTATTGCGCCAGACAAGCACGAGCATATTTTTAACTCGTTTGAGCAAGCAGACTCATCAACGACTCGAAGGTTCGGCGGAACAGGGCTTGGGTTAGCCATCGTCAAAAAACTAACCGATTTGATGGGTGGCCATATTACTCTGAAGAGTATAGAAGGCGTTGGAAGTCAATTTATCGTTGAGTTGCCGATTCCTTGGGTAGAATCTGCTCCGAAAAAGCAGCAAGAAGCACCGAAACCTCGCGCAAAATCACACCATTTAAAGATACTACTTGCTGATGATAACCGTGTGAATGCCATTGTGGCAAAAGGGTTTTGCGAAAAGCTTGGGCATGAAGTGGAAGTTGCAGAAAATGGATTAATCGCGGTTAAAAAGGCGAAAGAGAACGAGTACGACCTGATCTTGATGGACAACCATATGCCCGAGATGAATGGCGTTGAGGCGACACGCGTTATCCGACAAGAGTTAGGTATCAAGACATTACTCTTTGCGTACACGGCAGACGTATTTCGTGAAGCTCACGATAGCTTTATTGAAGCAGGAGCAGACCATGTGCTTACGAAACCGCTACAGCATGAGAGCTTTTCAGACGCTCTCAAACAGTTTGCCGCCAGACTCGAACCGAAACAGAATCCGCCACTAACGAGTGACAGCAATGTGCTTCAATTGCAACGTAAGCCAATCGAGAACTTAAGGTTAACAGAGGAAGAACTCTCCCGTTCAGGCATGTTTACTTCTTTACGAGATGAGCCAGAAGCGCTCGACGAGTTGCTAAAAAGCATTATTGTCGATTTTGAGACTTCTGTTGATGAACTTATTGAATACTTTATGGCTGAAGACTTTGCTTCATTAGAGCTGACGTTGCACAAAACGAAAGGGATGGCACTGAACCTAAGTTTACCTATTTTGGCGAGCCAAACGGAGGCCCTGGAAACTCAACTTAAAGCCAACCAAAGTCCCGAGATTGAGCAGTTGCAGATGCTGATCAATCGGTTACAGGTCAACATCCATCAGTCTCATAGACTTTTGGATGATATCCAGAAGAACAATGCCGATCCTCAACAGATTTTATAGTCCCTGTGAGTGCGATGCTTTCCTTAACTCATTTTGTTGTGGTTTACTGTGGCAAGGACGGATAGTGTTGATTCGTCGTCGGAAAATCAGGGAGTTAGAATGAGTAAGCATTCCGCTTTAATCAAATGGCATCGTAAAGCTGGCGAAGAGTTTAGTGATAATAAGTATAGTCGGGCACACATTTGGCAATTTGATGGAGGGTTGCAAGTCCCAGCATCTCCATCTCCCCACGTAGTACCATTACCACTATCCGTAGAAGAAAACGTTGATCCAGAAGAAGCGTTTGTCGCGGCACTTTCTAGTTGTCATATGCTCGTTTTCCTGTCTATTGCAGCAAAGCGACGTTATGTTGTGGACAGTTACTTCGATGAAGCGGTAGGGGAGCTTGAAAAAGGCGAAAACGGAAAAGAGTGGGTATCAAAGGTAACGTTAAACCCTAAGATAACATTTTCAGGTGAAAAACAACCGACACCATCTCAATTAGAAAAACTGCATCACATGGCCCATGAGAATTGCTTTATCGCCAACTCCGTTAAAACAGAAGTGACAACGCTTATTGCGAATTAAGTGGAGCTCTTTATCAAAAGCGCGGCCTATTGCGGAGTTATATTAAGCCAGCAGTCATCCTGCTGGCTCGTTCATCTAGACGACACCTTGCTCAATCATTGCATCAGCGACTTTTCTAAAGCCTGCAATGTTGGCGCCTAAAACTAAATTTCCAGGTTGGCCAAACTCTTTACTGGTTTCGTTTGCATTGATGAAAATATTTTTCATGATGGTTTGCAACTGACTATCCACTTGTTCAAACGTCCAGTTTTGCATGCTGGCGTTTTGCGCCATTTCAAGTTGACTGGTTGCAACGCCGCCTGCATTGGCTGCTTTTGCAGGCCCATAAGCTATGTCCGAGTCCACGATAATATTGGCAGCATCACGGGTGGTTGGCATGTTCGCCCCTTCACTAATCAAAATACATCCGTTTTCGATAAGAGCCAGTGCGTCGTCTGACGTTAATTCATTTTGAGTCGCACAAGGGAAGGCAGCATCAGCCTGATATCGCCAAACAGCATGTCCTTCATTAGGATAGTCGCCCTCTGGTGTGTATTCTGCTTCAGGGTAAGTTTCTAAATATTCTTCTAAGCTTGCTCTTTTCACTTCTTTCAGTTGTTTTAGGAGCTTAAGATCAATACCGTGCTCATGATAGATCGTACCTCGAGAGTCGCTGCATGTAACTGGCGTTGCTCCCATATGGTACAGTTTTTCAATGGCGTAGATAGCCACGTTTCCAGCACCAGAAACGAGACAAGTTTTCCCTTTCAATGAATCGTTGCGGTCGTTGAGCATGCATTCTGCAAAATAGACGGCGCCATATCCTGTCGCTTCTTTTCTGGCGAGTGAGCCACCCCAAAGCAGACTCTTGCCTGTAAGCACACCTTCGTAGCGGCCCGTCAATCGTTTGTATTGACCAAACATATAGCCAATTTCGCGCGCCCCGACACCGATATCGCCTGCGGGCACATCGGTGGTAGGACCGATGTGACGGTACAACTCGTTCATAAATGATTGGCAAAATCGCATGATCTCGCCGTCGGATTTTCCTTTAGGATCGAAGTTTGAACCGCCTTTGCCGCCACCGATAGGAAGGCCAGTCAGTGCGTTTTTAAAAATTTGCTCAAAGCCGAGAAATTTTATGATGCTCGCATTGACTGAGTGATGGAATCTCAATCCTCCTTTGTACGGCCCCAAAGCAGAGTTGAATTCAACTCGATAACCTTTGTTTACTTGTACATTTCCAGCATCATCAACCCAAGGAACTCGAAACATGATTTGACGTTCTGGCTCGACGATCCTCTGGATAATCGCTTGTTCCTTATATTTATTATTGCCTTCTATTACCGGCGCGAGAGAAGTTAATACTTCTTCTACCGCTTGGTAAAATTCTTTTTGCGCAGGGCTACTGTGTTGCAACGCAACAATAGTATCGTGTATGTATGACATAGATTTCTTCCTTGATGTGAATAAGCAATCAGTTTATATGAATGTATTTCCATTAAATAGTGATTTTGACCAAGATTCAATGGTTGTAGTGGTCTTTCCTGCGGATGAGAATGTGCAGCTTCTAACCCAGGCTGTGTTGGTTGAGATAGGTAGGGCTAGCTAAGTAAGCGGGTGGTTGAGTGATCAGTTTCACATATAACAAGCAGAAATCACTTTAGTCGATGTTGTTGTGCAGTTACGCAAATTGTTTATGTTAACGTCATGTTAAAGTTTGTGTGTGATAACTTGTGAAAAGACAACTATATGGATGAGCTTAAGGTTCTGAACTCGTTTATTCAGCAGAATGGCCTACCAGCGTTTGGCCACCTTGATGGAATTCCAACATCGTTACAGCTAGATAAATTTACCTACCTCAATGAGATGGATAAGCCGGTGTCTAAGTGGCGCCGTTACCGCGATTATAAGCAGTTTCAGTTCGTCAATTTGGTCACACCTAATTACGTCATTGGAGTAGCGATTGCTGATATACGGTATTTAGCATCCGGCTTTTGCTACCTGTTTGATATTAAAAAGAATAAGTTGATTGAGCAACAATGGTTGAAACCTTTTAATATAGGTTATCAAACTCAGCCTTCCAGTTGGTGCAGTCTTGCCCATCTTGCTAACAAAAGAGTTCAGTTTTCTATTAAGGATGGTATTTGGCACGTCCACTTTGTGACAGAGTCAGTCAATGCGGATCTCTATTTACGTCCAGAAAATATGAGTTTGCCATTAATGTTGTGTACGCCAACAGGTTATGCGGGTTGGACATATACTCAGAAGCACAATGCGTTAGCAGTAGACGGTAACTTGTTCATATTAGGAAAAGAGCAAGATCTTTCAGAGGTGGCTGCTGGTTACGATTTTTCCGCTGGGTACATGCGGCGAGAAACAAGTTGGCGCTGGGCGAGTATCAATTGCTTTGAGGATGACAGGCGTCTGGGGTTGAACTTGGCAGCTGGCGTTAATGAAACTGGCTATTGCGAAAATGTATTGTGGATTAATGGTCAGCGTCACTTTTTGCAACCTGTGCAGTTTCAGTTTTCACGAAGTGATGAAGGGCAAAAGTGGCATATTACGTCTGAAGATAAACGAGTTAACTTACAGTTCACGCCTTTGAATCGACGCTCAGAGAAGAAAAATTTTTGGCTTCTCAAAAGTAACTTTCGTCAGTATATCGGTTATTTCTCTGGCTATCTTATCGATGGAAATGGCATCAAACATCAGTTAGAAGAAGTTATGGGTCTTACTGAAGATCACTATGCAAAATGGTAGAAATACAATGGATTGGACGCAGTTGATGGACCGCCCAGAATTACTTCTGATGATTCTGGCTCCAGTTTTCTTTTTCTGCATGCTTGCCGAATATTGGTTCGGACAAAGAAGGGGACGCTTGCCTGAAAGCGCGACGTATTACTTCCCTGAAGTAGCGTGTAATTTTGTTCTTGCGGGCTTACACCAAGCGACAGACATACTCACGGGTTTACTGATTGCTCAGTTGTATTTGTGGTGGTTCGATTGGCGTTTGTTTGATATCGAAATGAGCGTCTCAGCTTTTCTTTTACTTGTTGTCCTGCAAGATTTTTTCTATTACTGGTTTCATCGGGCTAGCCATCGTATTCGTTGGATGTGGGCCGCGCACGTTGTTCATCACAGTTCGGAAAGAATGAACTTCAGTACCGCCTTTCGTCAAAGTTTAATGTATCCGCTAGCGGGGATGTGGATTTTTTGGTTGCCCTTGGTGATTATTGGTTTTGAGCCAAAATGGGTTGTCTTCGTTGTGTTGTTTAATCTGGGCTTACAGTTTTTTGTTCACACCCAATCAATTCGTTCGCTCGGGCCACTAGAGTGGGTATTTAACACGCCGTCTCACCATCGCGTTCATCATGGTGTGAACCGTCAGTACATCGACAAAAATTATGCGGGTGTATTAATTATTTGGGATCGAATGTTCGGAACGTTTGAACCAGAGGTGGAAACGGTTCGGTATGGGGTTTCTAAACCTGTAAACAGCTTTAATCCCATCCGCGTGACGTTTGCAGAATGGAAAGACATGTTTTATGACGTAACTCGACCAAACTTATCATGGAAACAACGCTGCCGCCGTTTGTTCGCTCCGCCATCGGATTTTTATGAGTAAATTGAGATAAAGAGATTGGAGCGGGCAGCGGGAATCGAACCCGCATCATCAGCTTGGAAGGCTGAGGTAATAGCCATTATACGATGCCCGCGCATCGATAGGACTCGGTTAATATGCCACACTGGACGAAAAAGAAAAGTCTTTTCTCATCAAATGTTTGTCAGTTGCCTAAAAAAGTAGCGGACTGATGTTAAAGTGTTCATTGTCTCTGGTTTTTTGTGGCACTCGCGATTTCGTTACTAAGCCTAGAGGCTTCCAATTAGGTCGTAAACACCGAATTCTTAGGTGTTTAGATGTTGATGATATTCAAGATTTTCTGTGTAAAGGTTAATCTCGTTTATTGAACAGTCACGTTTCATGGTCAAGACTAGATATTGAAATGATTACTTTTTACTGTTGATGCGTATGTATAACACAGGGTAATTCTGCTGAAACAGTCAGCTTAACCAAAGGAGATTTAACATGATGAGAGGTTTGATATTAGGGCTGGTGGTGATGCTGGTATCTGCTTGTACTACCGTTACAACCGATGTAGATAAACAAGCCGACTTTTCAGCTTACAGAACGTTTGACTTCGGTGCTCAGGCGAAAGCTCCTACCAGTATTGATGGTCGACGTATTGAGCAAGGGCTTGCTGAACAGCTTGAGGGTAAGGGTTTAATTAAGGTAAATAGTGGCGGTGACCTTTACGTACATCATGATATCGTAGAAGAATCCGAGCTTGTTTCTTCAGGATCGTCGGTGAGCTTTGGCTATGGCTGGAATAGCTTTGGTGTGATCACTTCAAGCCCAGAAAGATATAAAGAACGTAAGTATGGGAAGTTGGTGGTTGAACTGGTTGATGCAAAGGCTAATCAAGTCGTTTGGAAAGGCGTTTCAAGTCGTAAACTGTCTGAGTCAATGAGCTCTGAGAAAAGAGAATCTCTCATCCAAGAAGAAATCGCGAAGATGTTTGAAAGCTACCCTTACGGTGAAAAATAATTAGTATTCTTAACGATTAAGAATACTAATTGCCAATAGTTACGCACAGGGTTAAAAGAACTTATTATTTTGGTTTTGGTTACCTTTGTGCGTACGACCCTGATTGCTTTACTCGGACTACTTTTCTGCTTGTTGGCTCCGAGCATGAGCCTGGCGCACTCACACCCAAATTTTCTTTCCTTTCATAACCAGAATATTGCTGTTGACGCTAAGTCGAAGCACTTTTCAGAACATCCTATCTCTCCAATACAACAAGACTATCCGAGTTTAAACAGCCGGAATGTATTGAGGGTTAGCCATGCTAAGGAAATGAGCTCGAACGACGATGTAGAGCCCGAATGGTTTGAAATGCTTGATGTAGTATGGTGGGCGCATCGTTCGGCAATTTACTCGATGAAGCGGCTAAAACGCATCGGCAATGAGGCTTTAGGTTGTTGTATTGAAAGTATTTTTACTCACTTTAAATACAGAATCGGCGTGAGAAAAGAATCGAATTTCATATACCGCTTTATACATGCTCGCTAACACATTCCATGTTTTTGCAACTTTTGGTTAATTATGCTTAGGAGCGGTTTATGTTTGATTCGATAATTCAGGTCTTGAGTGCCTTTTGGCATCAAGATTTCACGGCGTTAATGGCGCCAGGCAGTGCAGGTTTAGTTTATTTTGTTGTTGCTGTGATTATTTTTTTGGAAAGTGGTTTTATTCCTGCTGCACCTTTCCCATGCGACAGTGTCGTCGTATTATCCGGTACGCTGGCGGCGGTTGGCGTCCTTGACCCAATTATGATCATGTTGGTGATAGCTGTTAGTGCGGGATTGGGAAGTTGGGCGGCTTATTTACAAGGCAAGTGGCTAAATCGCTTACCTAAGGTCCAAGGCTGGGTGAGTGCGGTTCCTCAAAAGCGCCTGGAACAAGTCGACGTATTACTCAGTAAACATGGATTGATTGCGCTTTTTTGTGCGCGGTTTATTCCGGTTGTTCGCTCCCTATTGCCATTAATGATGGGGTTGCGAGTGAAACGTATTAGTAAATTCCATTACTTTGCGTGGTTGAGTGCGATTTTATGGACGCTGGTATTATGCGGTTTTGGTTCATTACTTCCTTTGTTACCAGAAAATATGAGCAAAGCGATCACAATGCTATTAATGGCGGCACCAATAATTACTCTTGTGATTGGAGTGCTTAGTTTCTTGTTTGTTAAAGCACGTCGAGCGTTCTGTAAACCCAAGGATGTGTCTGAGTTTTCCCAGTAAGTTTACTTTGATTTGCACTTTTAAGCTTGTATGCAGATTAGACATCTAATCGACAGGTTTTTGTCAGTAAAAAGAAAGGCGCATACATTGCGCCTTTCTTTTTGAGTGTCGTTAGGGTTTCGAATTTAATAGCCAATGCTATATAGGTATTCGCCAACTTCTTTGCACTGAGACTTGTAGATGTTCTCTACTTCAGACTCATTCTTATCTGCTGCTTTAAATTCAAGTTCGGCAGACGATAGCTGGTCAAAGCTGTAGTCTCTCTCAGACATTAAGTAGTGTCTGAACATCGCTCTGTGTTCCGGAACTGCAATACGTGCGTTAGAAACGTTGGCACACTCTAACAGAGTGTCGTTACTCATTTCTTCTGGCTTAGTTTCTGTGTTTGCTAAGGTTGAGCCCGCTGAAAATAGTAATGCTAGTGCGATGGTTGTAGCGATTCTTGTCATTATATGGACCTCAAATTGGTTCTAGTAACAATGAGCATATTGGCTCTTATCGTTACATTTTCGTGTTCTCTGTATGTCATAAAAAGTTAAACAACAGAGAAGGCGTTGCGACCATGAGTAAAGACGTACATTAAGTTCGCTTCCTTTCTTCCTGAGAGGCGATAAAGAGAGCGTTGACTCATGAGTCCGCCATAACTGTCTAGAGGTAAGCGAGATGCTTGTTTTGCCAACTCCAGTAGTGGTGGAGAAGAGAAAGCAATAAGTAAAAAATAATCAGGAGTAAAATCTGATGATAAAACGCCATCAGTAGCTGATGTTCGGCGACAGGAGACAAGCCCGAACAACTCGCGCTTTATATGTAGGTAGTAACTTTCTGAACCCCAAGAGCTCAGAGAAGCTGAGGCATGAAAATCAGTGTGTGCTAGCTCAAAATCGTCTTGTTGAGAGAGTTTAAGTAGGCGCTCGGAAGTGTAATGTTTGGTGTGGTGCCACTCATGCGCATATGAAGCTGTGATGAGCCCTGAGAGCAGGGACAAAGAAAGCATCAATAATATACGGTGTAGATAACGCAAGAAGTAACCCTAAACATATAACATATAAAGCCACAGTTACCCACTATGATTAAGGAATCTTAGTGGCACTATGATAACGATGAAAGCCAGTGTCTGATCAACTCAGCGTATACTAACGAGATGGAAGGGGGATGAACAGAGTTTTCTGATCGCACTTAGGTATATCAGCGAATAACACAATAATTTTCGCTTTCGAGTAAGCGAAAATGGAAAGAGAGTCGTTGCACAGGACGATTAAGCTAACAGGATTATTACTAGGGAAGAAATAGAATCTTCTTTTTCTTCCCCATATGTGTCGCATCGATATTATGCGCTTGCGTAAATAACGCTGCCGCCTTTTATGGTGTCAATGATCTCGCGAGACAACTTCTCTGGCAAAGCAGGGCAACCCCAACTGCGTCCGAGGTATCCATTCTTCTTGATGAAGGAAGGGTTTGCGTAATCGGCGCCGTGCACGACAATGTAACGCTCGCGAGCTTTGTCGTTTAATCCAGAGCTTAGCCCATCTAATCGAAGTGAATAGCCATTTGAGCCGTAGTAAGTGGTATCAGTCAAAAAAGTGCCCAATGATGTTTTTCGCGAGTTCACGACATTTGAAAACTGTGTCGCTGTTTTCTTTCCGCTGTTCACGCCGTGAGAAACATACGTATTGTAGATTAGCTTCTTTTTATCTAAATCAACCACATAAAAACGCTTTTCAGTTGATGGTTTACTATAGTCGATGATCGTTAGTACCGACTTCTTTCTATCGGGTGTCTTCTGATAAGCGATGTAAGCGTCACTGAACAACTTAAAGTCTACTATGCCATCTAGCTTGGCTTGTTTAAACACATGTTCAGCTTGCTTTGGTCGTAAATGATTCCTGGGTTCGTTATCTGATTGTTTTGCAAAAGCAAAAGGTGAGACAGACAACAGCGCACATGTAAATAATAAAATTAACTTTTTCATCTTGGCTAAATAAAACTCTATGGTGTTACAAATTTACCGATTGCTTCATGCATTCGTTAAAACAACATGCACATCAATATAATTCTATTCCCAATGTTTCTTATTGCACGCTTAGGTGCTTGATATTGGGTTGACGATAAGTTTTCGAGTTAAAAACTAACTAATTGAAACTTATATAAAATATGAAGTTTAACGATGGTTTCTATAAACTTCGGCGTAAATAATATCTGATATATGTAATTAATAAAACTGTGTTTAAGGATATTTGTGAAGTTGCTAATTTATAAAAACGGCGTTTTATTTTTCGTACTTTAGAAACTCTTTTTATTTCAATGTGTTTTCTTTTTATACGCTTTATCCAATACCTCAAAAGTTTGTGATTTAACTCGTAACAAATCGTAACGCCGAATCGTTATGTGTATAAGTGCATTTATAATGTATGAATAAACAACAGGGTGGTAAGAAAAGGCAGTAAAACAGCGGTGAATCGGTTGTTTTTAATTCACGATTGACAAAGCTAAGTCTAAGTCGTACAAAAATTGAACTTGTGAATGTATCGTTTAAGTGAGAGTGATGAGCTCAACAAAAGTGAAGTGACGCGTGCTACTGTTTATTTTCTAATTTATTCGATTACATAAGGAAGGGTACATAGTAAAAATTGAAAAAATAATTCTATCGTGTGGATTAAAATATATAAATAATAAAACTTCGAAATTAAAAGATAAGAACGCCAGATCTTAATTCATTAAATTTTTGAACATGAAATTAAACTCTATCTATTATGCTCGGTTTGGTTTGGTGTGAAAGCGCTCATCTCATTAAGAAAAGCGCTAGAATTTATTTAAGGACGGTTATGACAGCATTTAATAAAGTGTTTATTGTCACTCCCAATGTTAATGATTTTGCAATGTTGCAAGAGTCGCCATTGGAAATGTCTCTTCAAGTAACGGCAAGCAAACCTATCCAACTCTATGGAGAGTCTGTTAAAGCCAGTTGGAAAAGTATTGATATTGAATGGTTAGACGTTATGGGTGAAAAGCCATTGCCCAGGCCTGATATTGCAGCATGGGGATCTTTTACTCTTGCTGTATCCGCTTCTATTGCGGATAAGCTCGATGTGTTGAGCGAGAATGTCGAATTTTTACCATTAAATCTACAAGGAAAGCCTTGGCGAGCATTAAACATTGTCACTCAAATTGATGCCATTGATACCTCTGCTACCGAGTATAATCTTCGTCATGGTAAGCTAAGTCGTGCTAGACCGTTTAAGAAACTCGTTTTGAATAGAGAAGCCGTTAATGAATCTGACTTGTTCAGAGTAAAAGGTGCTGGGCTCAGAACGTTTTGCACGGACAAAAAAGGTGGCTTGTACGATAGCGTCAAAGCGCTGAATTTGACCGGTTTGGATTTCAAGGAAGTGCTGGTTTAAAAACGAATAAATAGTGATTTACTCGACTAAAGTCATAGATATAGGTATGGGGGAACAAAAGCTGAGCATCTATCAATGAAGCTCATATATAACTAAATACAGCCGCCACAGTTGTGACAGCTGTACGTCTCCCCTTAACTTATGTTCTTGAAACCCTAATTGAGCTGGCCATGGACGCATCAAATCGACTGTCGTCATTTGCCGATTGCCACCACAAACTCAATTGTTCTTTAGTCATTGGTTTGCCAAATAAATAGCCTTGCATATAGTCGCAGCGGTATGCCGATAGCCATTCATGCATCATATTGTGTTCAATACCTTCTGCTGTAACCGTTTTATTCTGGGCATGGCATAGCTCAATAATAGGTTTGATCACATGGCCGTTGTTGGTCTTCATCAATGTAACGAGGAACTCTCGATCAAATTTGATTTTTTGAACCGGATACTGAACGAGCTGAGTTAACGATGTGTAACCAGAACCAAAGTCATCAATTGCAAGACGGTAGCCACGTTTTGATAGCTCATCAAGTAGAGCCGTGCCTTGTTGTTCTGCGGCAAAGGTTTCGGTTATTTCTATCTCAATACATTCTGGTTTAACACTGTGCAGTGTCGCTTGTTCATGGATGTAGTTTGCCATTTCTATCGAGTTTAGCTCTGCTGATGAAAGATTGACCGAAAGAACAATATCCTTACCGAAAATATTCCTTAATTGATGGTATTCCGCCGTTGCATTGGCGAAAACCCAGCGGTCAATTTTATCAAATAATCCGGCTTGCTCTGCAATTGGAATAAACTCCTTTGGAGGGATAGGGCCGATACCTTCGGCTTCCCAGCGCAACAAGACTTCTAACCCCTCAATTTCGTTGCTTCGATTGTTCATATAGGGTTGAAAAACAAGGTGAAATTCTTCCTCTACATTGCTTTTTCGGAGCGCACGTTCAAGTTGACTTCGTCTTTGAGACTCAATATTGAGAGCGGCTGAATAATAGGCGTATTGATTTTTCCCTGCCCGTTTTGCTTGATACATAGCCGCATCGGCACTGGAGAGTAACTTCGCGATGTCAGTACCGTCTTGAGGATATTGTGCAATACCTACGCTTGCCGTAACGGGAAATGAATTACTCCAAGATGAACTGAGATTACTAATCGGTTTTAGCAGCTCTGATGCAAGCAAATCAGGCAAGCGTTTTACCTCTTGATTTGAGCTCAGCAAAATTGCAAATTCGTCACCAGATAACCTGGCGGCAAAGCAGGGGCTGTTGTAATCGTGCGAGAACTTTTGACAGGCATTCTTGATGTGTGATGAGAACACTTTTAATAAGTTATCTCCCAATTCATGCCCGTATTTATCATTCACGTATTTAAAGTTATCAAGATCGACGTAAACAACCCACAGAAACTGCGAAGGGGAGATAAGTTCACGAGTGGCAAGCTCATGAAAACGATGGCGATTGGCGAGTTGCGTCAGGTGATCCGTTTCAGCTAGGCGTTTTGTCTTTTTATAGATGACATTAAGTTCCTCATACATATCAAAAAAGCGTGCAGAGAGGCGTCCTATTTCATCGTTTGTTTCTAGCTTTTCAATATTGTCACGTTGATTAGATTCAAGTTCGTTCAGCTGCTTATCAAGGCGAGAAACAGGGCGCAACACATAGCGGTACAACACCAAAATGATTAATGTGATGGTGAAAAACGCCGCTACGCCAAAGGAGAAAGCAAGTTCTAGCCACACTTTATCGACTTTATTCCACATTAAATATTCGGCAGGAGAAAGCACGGCATAAAAGTGCGGCAGCAGCTCAATGGTTTGAGCGAGAGGAATATCAAGATAAATGGGTTTGTCGGCGAAAGTAATCACGCTGTGCGTGTCAAACTCGATTTCATGCTTAATCTCGTTAAAGGCTTCAAGTGATACGGAAACTACCACAAAAAACACATTTTTCGAGTCAAAGCTCAAAGGGTGAGTCCCCGTTCTTTTGTCGACGACCTCATATTGAAGAAGAATGCTTTGTCCACTGGAGTTATAAATAAAGCCAGTGTGACTGAAAGCCTCTCTCTCATTGAAACTTCGTGATATGTACTCTAACACCTTTGGGTCGACCACGCCCGATGATTCGTAATATTTGTTTTCTGTGTAGTAGAGAAGGTTTTGTTTTCCGTCGAGGATCGCCATGCTCGCATCGCCTTTGTAACCATGGCTCAATACTTCAGCGGTCTCGTCTAATCGGTTAAACAAGACTCGTTCACGATAGGGGTTGTTATGATTTACCAAATAGTCTTGTAATACATCACTTTTACTGAGCGTATAGGCATAACTATTAAGAAAAATATTCGCTTGTCGAAACTGCCCGGCGAGCTTTTCCATTTGCAACTGAATATAGCTGTCTTCCCGCTTGATGAGCGTCACTTTTTGAATGCTATAAATAATATAGCTAGATACTAACGCGCTTAATAAGATCACTGGCGCGACAAGCAAAATGACTCTATTGCTTAACTTCATTATGGTTCTTAGTTTCCGTTTGTGTCCCTACAAACGTCGCGTACCAGGTAAGGTACTGAACGGATGATGTGTTTTGGCAAATTGTAACCAGATTGTAAGGTGAGCGTTCTCCAAAATCAGGCAGCTATCTAAGAATTGTGATGACGTGAAAGGTTTCGAGCTTATTAACTAGAGGTTTTCTCAGTAGTTGGACGTCTCTTTTCCTTCCTCCCTGTATAAAACCTAACCGTAATGACAGGGAAATACCATCATCGAAACGTTTCGATGGTAAAGTGTGACTCAAGTGCACTTTTCCTATTCAATGACAATTGAATTACAGATCATTCTCACACCTTATCGATCTCACACTGGTCAAATTGCGATGACGAATTATTATTTCATCGAAACGTTTCGATGAGTTTTCTGTTAATAACGAAAACACTTTAAGACAGGCGCTCATGGTTGTATGAACGTGTAACCGAAAGGTCGATGAGATGAAAAAAAGTACCCTAATTAACTCAGATATTTCTTACTTGGTGGCGACGCTAGGCCACACCGACGAGATCACGATATGTGATGCTGGTCTACCAATCCCAGAGCATGTTCAGCGAATCGATTTGGCGCTAACGCATGGGGTACCAAGTTTTCTTGATACTGTTCGCGTAATTCTATCTGAGTCCCAAATCGAAGGGGTCATCATTGCGGAAGAGTTCTCTGATGCAAGCCCAGTTTTGCATGAAGCGTTGCTCAACGAACTGAGCAAAGAGAGTGAAGAAACGGGCAAATCTATTGAAGTGAGCTACGTGTCACATGAAGCGTTTAAAGCACGTACGGCGCAAAGTCGCGCTATCGTAAGAACCGGCGAATGCTCGCCATATGCGAACGTTATTTTCCAAGCGGGCGTGGTTTTTTAAGCCAGAGATATTGAGGACAGATTATGACTCAAGCCATTCTACAACTAAGCGAAATTGAGAAGGCGTTTCCGGGCGTAAAAGCACTCGACAAAGCAAGCCTGAATGTTTATCCAGGCCGTGTTATGGCGCTGATGGGTGAAAATGGAGCAGGCAAGTCAACGTTAATGAAGGTGTTGACAGGCATTTACCACATGGATGCGGGGAGCATTCAATATCAAGGTCAGCCGGCGGCCTTTAAAGGGCCACGTGATTCACAGGAAGCTGGTATTAGTATTATTCACCAAGAGCTGAACCTGATTCCTGAACTGACGATTGCCGAAAATATTTACTTGGGACGAGAGTTCACTGGATCCTTAGGGCGTATCCAGTGGGGCAAAATGTATGACGAAGCTGACAAGCTTTTAAAACGTCTCAATGTCAAGCACTCATCAAAAACATTGCTTGGCGATTTAAGCCTTGGTGAACAACAAATGGTGGAAATTGCAAAGGCACTTTCGTTTGAGTCGAAAGTCATCATTATGGATGAGCCAACGGACGCATTGACCGATACCGAAACGGAATCACTGTTTAAAGTGATTAATGAGCTTCGCGAGCAAGGATGCGGCATCGTATACATTTCGCATCGTCTTAAAGAAATCTTTGAAATCTGTGACGACATTACCGTACTTCGTGATGGTAAGTTTATCGGTGAGTGCAAGGTGTCCGACACTGATGAAGATGGCCTAATTGAAATGATGGTTGGCCGAAAATTAGAAGAGCAATATCCACGTATTGATGTACAACATGGCGAAGCTTGTCTTGAAGTCATTGGTTTGACTGGATCTGGCGTTCAGGATGTGAGCTTTACTCTCAAGCGTGGTGAGATTCTTGGAATTTCTGGCTTGATGGGCGCAGGCCGCACTGAACTCATGAAAGTCATTTACGGCGCATTACCTAGTGAGCATGGTGTTATCAATCTTGATAACAAAACTATTAACCCGGTTAGCCCGCAAGATGGCTTGGCAAATGGTATCGCTTACATCTCTGAAGATCGCAAAGGCGATGGTTTGGTTTTAGGTCTTTCAGTTAAGGAGAACATGTCACTTTGTTCGCTAAACCAACTGACCAAAGGCTTCCAGATTCAACACAGCGACGAAGTGATTGCAGTGGAAGATTTTATTAAGTTATTCAACATTAAAACCCCAACGCGAGATCAAATCATCGGCAACTTATCTGGTGGTAACCAGCAAAAAGTTGCGATTGCGAAAGGGTTAATGACGAAACCTAAAGTTCTGATTCTGGATGAGCCAACACGTGGTGTTGATGTCGGAGCAAAAAAAGAGATTTATCAGCTCATCAACAAGTTTAAGGCCGAAGGCATGAGCATCATCTTGGTTTCTTCCGAGATGCCTGAAGTGCTCGGCATGAGCGACCGTATTTTAGTGATGCATGAAGGTCGTATCACTGGCGAATTTGATGCGAAAGACGCCGATCAAGAAAAATTACTCGCCTGTGCCGTAGGCAAAGAGATCAATGAGGAAGCAGCATGAGTACGAATACCATGAGCAAACCAACCGAAACTGGCAACAAGAAGTTGTTTACAAAAGAGTGGCTGATTGAGCAAAAATCACTGATAGCTTTGATCTTTCTGATCGTTGTTGTGTCATTTTTGAACCCGAACTTTTTTACGGTCGACAACATTCTCAACATTCTTCGTCAAACCTCCGTGAATGCCATTATCGCAGTGGGTATGACATTAGTTATTTTAACAGCAGGCATCGACTTAAGTGTTGGTTCGGTATTGGCATTGTGTGGTGCCTTTGCGGCAAGCATGATTGCGCTTGAGGTTCCGGTGCTGGTGGCGGTTCCAACTGCTTTAGTCGCAGGTGCAGCGTTAGGTGCGATCAGCGGTATCATTATTGCGAAGGGTAAGGTGCAGGCATTTATCGCTACGCTGGTTACCATGACGTTACTACGTGGTGTGACCATGGTGTACACCGAAGGTCGTCCAATCTCGACAGGCTTTACTGACACCGCGGATGCGTTCGCATGGTTTGGTACTGGCTACGCGCTAGGCATTCCAGTTCCTGTTTGGTTAATGGTGGTTGTGTTCGCTGCGGCTTGGTATTTACTTAACCACACGCGCTTTGGTCGCTATGTTTACGCACTAGGCGGCAATGAGTCTGCGACTCGCCTATCAGGTATCAATGTAGACCGAGTGAAGATTGGTGTCTACGCCATCTGCGGTATGTTAGCAGCGCTTGCAGGCATTATTGTAACGTCTCGTCTTTCTTCGGCGCAGCCAACAGCAGGTATGGGCTACGAGCTAGACGCTATCGCAGCGGTTGTTCTTGGCGGTACCAGCTTGATGGGCGGTAAAGGCCGTATCATGGGTACCTTGATTGGTGCGCTGATCATCGGTTTCTTGAACAATGCACTTAACCTACTTGATGTTTCTTCCTACTACCAAATGATTGCAAAAGCAGTGGTTATCTTGCTGGCGGTATTGGTAGACAACAAAAACAAGTAATTCATAACAATCTGTATATATAAAACAGTGAATACAAACCGAGTCAGGGGACGTGTACTGGCTCACCCTACACAAAGGACTAGAACGATGAAAAAACTTGCAACTCTTATCTCTGCTGCACTTCTTTCTTCAACCGTATCGGTAGCGGCGCAAGCTCAAGATACCATGGCGATTGTGGTTTCGACGCTAAACAACCCGTTCTTCGTAACGATGAAAGACGGTGCGGAAGCAAAAGCGAAAGAATTGGGGTACGACTTAATTGTACTGGACTCGCAAAATGACCCGAGTAAAGAACTGTCGAACATCGAGGATTTAAGTATTCGCGGCGTAAAAGCAATTCTTATCAACCCAACGGATTCTGATGCAGTGTCTAATGCAATTCGTATGGCGAACCGTTCTAAGATCCCTGTGTTGACATTAGACCGTGGTGCAAGCCGTGGTGAAGTTGTGAGTCACATCGCGTCGGACAACGTAATTGGTGGTGAAATGGCAGGCCACTACATCATGGAAAAAGTCGGCGAAAAAGCAAAAGTCATTCAACTTGAAGGTATTGCGGGCACATCGGCAGCGCGTGAGCGCGGTGAAGGCTTTATGAATGCCGTGAAGGGCAGCGATATGGATCTTCTTGCTAGCCAACCAGCTGACTTTGACCGCACAAAAGGTCTAAACGTAATGGAAAACCTGCTAGCGGCTAACCCGGATGTACAAGCGGTATTTGCACAGAATGATGAAATGGCGCTAGGTGCACTTCGCGCAGTTCAAGCTTCTGGCAAAGATGTCGTTATCGTTGGTTTTGATGGTACGGAAGACGGCATTGCAGCAGTTAACCGTGGCAAACTAGCGGCAACTATTGCTCAGCAACCAGACCTTATCGGTGCTTTAGGTGTTGAAACGGCTGACAAAGTTTTGAAAGGTGAAGAAGTAGAAGAGTACATCCCAGTACCACTAAAAGTAGTCACTAAGTAAGTTTCAAGTTCCAATAAATCATCCTAATTTTTGCTCTCTCCTCCGTTTATATCTGTCGTTTAGGAGGTGAGGGCAAATTTACCCAAAATACTGCAAAGTGTGGGGTATAGATGCCTTTGGCTTTTTATCGAGACTCCTTCGTCAGGAAGAGAAGTTAAAGTCATCTAATGTATTTTCCTAAACAGTTTTTAAAAAGGGTTCATTCAGAACCGAGGATAACCGTATGAATAAGTTAGTGGTGTTAGGTAGTGTAAACGCTGACCATGTTCTTCAAGTGCCTTCTTTTCCTCGCCCAGGCGAGACGCTGCATGGTCGCAACTATCAAGTTATCCCAGGTGGCAAAGGTGCCAACCAAGCCGTCGCGGCGGCGCGATTAAATGCAGACATCGGTTTTATCGCTTGTGTGGGCGACGACTCATTCGGCATTAACATTCGCGAAAACTTCAAAATGGACGGCATCGATATCACTGGTGTGAAGATGCAGCCAAATTGCCCGACAGGTATCGCGATGATTCAAGTGTCGGACAGTGGTGAGAACAGCATTTGCATTTCAGCTGAAGCAAACGCCAAACTGACAGCAGAAGCGATTGAGCCAGATTTAGAGCGTATTCGCCAAGCAGATTACTTGCTAATGCAATTGGAAACGCCGATGTGCGGCATTGAGAAAGCCGCGCGAATCGCGAAAGATGCCAAAACCAATGTCATTCTGAACCCAGCGCCAGCTCGCGAACTGTCAGATGAATTACTGTCTTACATTGACGTGATTACGCCAAATGAAACGGAAGCTGAAGTTCTGACAGGTATTACTGTAACAGACAACGAAAGCGCGCAAGAAGCGGCGAATGTGCTACATGGTAAAGGTATAGAAATTGTCATGATCACACTCGGTGCAAA
This sequence comes from Vibrio sp. 1731, assembly GCF_033339955.1. Lineage (NCBI taxonomy): Bacteria > Pseudomonadati > Pseudomonadota > Gammaproteobacteria > Vibrionales > Vibrionaceae > Vibrio > Vibrio sp. 1731. The sequence continues at coordinate 251,267 of NZ_JAWOVO010000006.1, forward strand.
AGGCGTTTGGCTAAGCCAAAACGGTCGAGGTGAAATCATCTCGGGTTTCCGCGTTGAAGCGACGGATACTACCGCTGCGGGCGATACATTTAATGGGGCATTCGTCACTGGTCTCCTAGAAGGTTTACCTTTAGAATCAGCGATTAAGTTTGCACATGCGGCGGCTGCAATTTCTGTGACCCGCTTTGGCGCGCAAACGTCGATTCCAACCCGCGAAGAGGTGGACGCGTTTCTCGCTGAACAATAAGGCGCACAACGCCTCATTAAAATAGGAGTAGTAACATGGCGACGATGAAAGACATCGCAAAACTGGCAGGGGTTTCCACTTCAACAGTGAGCCATGTTATTAACAAGACGCGTTTTGTGAGCGAAGAGATCTCTGAACGCGTTAACAATGCCGCAAAAGAGCTTAACTACTACGCGCCCTCTGCGTTGGCGCGTAGCCTCAAAGTCAATCGTACCAAAACCATTGGTATGCTCGTGACAACCTCAACCAACCCATTCTTTGGCGAAGTCGTAAAAGGCGTCGAACGCAGCTGCTACCAAAAAGGCTACAGCCTCATTTTATGTAACACCGAGGGTGATAACGAACGTATGCGTCAATCCATTAATACGCTATTGCAAAAGCGTGTCGATGGTTTGATCTTGATGTGCTCGTCGCTAGAAGGAGAGCGTATCGATGTATTTGAGCGTTACCCAGATATCCCAGTTGTGGTAATGGACTGGGGGCCGATGCTATTTACAAGCGATAAAATCCAAGACAACTCACTTCGTGGCGGTTACTTAGCGGCGAAATACTTAATTGATTGCGGCCATACCGAAATTGGGTGCATCACAGGCCCTTTGATTAAACACCAAGCGCAAATGCGATACGAAGGTTATAAGCGAGCAATGAACGAAGCTGGCTTGGAATTTAATGCCAATTGGATCATTGAGTCTGACTTCGAATGTGAGGGTGGGTATCAAGCGTTCAAAAAAATGGCTCAGCGTGGCGCATTACCTAGCTCGATTTTCGTCTCTAACGATATGATGGCGATGGGGGTGATTAACGCCGCAAATGAGCTCGATATTAAAGTGCCGGACGACCTGTCCATTATTGGTTACGATGACATCCATATCGCGAAATTTATGTCGCCATCGCTAACTACCATTCATCAGCCTAAGTACCGTTTGGGGCAGGCTGCCGTTGAGACTCTTGTCCGAAAGTTGGATGAAAAGTCAACAGAGGCACAGGTCGTACAATTAGAACCGACTCTAGTGGAACGAAAAAGCGTCAAGAGGTTAAAGTCAAACGTCACTGAATGACGTGTGATGTTGAGCTAAAAAATTAAAAAAGTCGTTTCTCTTTATACGATAAAGCCTTACTATCGTCGTTGATTATAAATAAAACTATTAATTGTTGTCTGGCGGATTAGTTAAATGTTATCAAAAGGTTACGCTAAGTTATCTGTAAAACACCCTTGGTTTCACCGAGTTAATGTTATTACAGTTGTATTGATTTTTTTTGTGAGCTGCTATCAGCTACTGGTTAATGAAGCATTTGAGTACGCAATTGGCTTTATTATTACACTTTTGGCGTCAGCTTTATTTGCATCAGCTTCTGCATTCAAAAAACGCTATCTAGGCTTGGATTCATAGGCACGTCTATTTCCAACATCGTTCAATAGCATCATTTATTGCTTTCAAGTAAACATTGAACTGAATTATGATCGAGTGCATCAAGAGGAGGACAAATGTCCTCCTTTTTGTTGGGGATCACGCTCTAATATAAGCGTATTCCAAACAAAATAATAAAGGACATGTTATGGACCTCTTTGCCTTACTCGATATTAATAATACTCTCGTTAACATTCCGATCGGCGACGGCTACGCAATGAGTTGGATCGAAGCTTTCGGTACCGTTTTTGGACTGCTTTGCATTTGGTTTGCCAGCCAAGAAAAAACCATCAACTACTTATTCGGTTTGCTGAATGTCACGCTTTTTGCCGTTATCTTTTTTCAAATTCAGTTATACGGATTATTGCTTCTTCAATTGTTTTTCTTCTGTGCGAACATTTACGGCTGGTATGCGTGGACCCGTCCAAACGCACAAGGTGAAACGCTGGAAGTTCGCTGGTTAAATAAACAGAAACTTATTACTACTGCCTCTATTAGCGTTGCATGTATCGCATTATTAACGATCTATATCGACCCATTTTTCTTTGCGCTAGCAAACATTGCTGTTGATAGCTTGAATCTCTTTGGTGCTGGCTTGGCTGAACCGGTGCTTGAACCTGACGCGTTTCCGTTCTGGGATGCAACCATGACAGTACTTTCTGTTGTTGCACAAATTCTGATGACACGTAAATACGTCGAAAACTGGATTCTATGGGTCGTGATTAACATTATCAGTGTGGGTATCTACGCGACGCAAGGTGTTTACGCAATGTCTGTTCAGTACGCGATTCTTATGTTCATCGCTGCCAATGGCACGCGTGAATGGGCTCGTAGCGCTAAGCGCAATGGCGATAAAACCTTAGCGCACGCTGCTGCTTAAGGAACGAAGAATGGCCAAACAACCTCATATCGGAGTGGATGAAACACAAATCGCTCCCTTCGTTATTGTATGCGGCGAGCCAGATCGAGCGAATCGTATCGCGGCATTATTTGATGATGCAGAAATGGTGTCGGAAAACCGCGAGTACCGTGTGTTTACCGGCAACTACAAAGGCAAGCCTGTTTCAGTGTGTAGTACAGGTATAGGTGCGCCATCGATGATCATCGCAGTGGAAGAGCTAAAACAGTGCGGTGTGACTCATGTGGTACGCGTTGGATCGGCGGGGGCAATGCAATCAGGCATTCACCTTGGCGAGTTGATCATTGCCGAAGGCGCGGTAAGAGATGAGGGCGGCTCTAAAGCGTATGTCGATTCGTCTTATCCAGCCTACGCAAGCTTTTCACTGTTAAAGGAAGTTGAGCGTTACTTGTCGATGCAAAAAGTGCATTATCATTTTGGTGTGGTGCGTTCTCACGACAGTTTCTATACCGATGACGAAGATGCAATATGCCAACATTGGAACAAGAAAGGCATCTTAGGTGCCGATATGGAAACCTCTGCGCTGTTTACGGTCGGTCGACTACGAGGCCTTAATGTGGCTTCGATATTAAACAACGTGGTGCTGTATCAACAAGATGTGAAAGAAGGTGTTGGTCAGTACGTTGATGAAGCCAAAGTAATGATGCAAGGTGAGAAGAGTGCCGCGATTACGGCATTAGAAGCCTTGGTTGCTCAGCGTTAGCCAGTCTCTATCTCAGTAAGTCACATAAACAGAATAGATGTAAAGCGACAGGTCACTGTCGCTTTTTTATTTGGAGTTACGGGGTACAATCCACCTTAAATAGTTGTCCGTAACTTTTTCTGAGAGAGCAGAAAATGAAAATCAGCCCTTATCCGACTGGTCGCTTCAAAACATACCTTGAAGAAAAGAGTGCCACCTTTCGCGATTTGATTTATCAATGCCAAATAAATTCGCGTTACTTTGATGCTGGGGAAGCAATTCTCCGCCAAGGTGAGCAACTTCAGTACTTGTATGTTGTGCCAGTAGGTCGAGTCTCGATGAACATATTGGCCGCAAATGGACGACGTTTTCAATTAGGGGAAGCTAACTGCGACTATCATATTTATGGTGAAATGGAGTTCTTCACTCAGACTCCTTGTCAATGGAATGTGATAGCAGATGAACATATGCAGGTTGATGTTATCTGTATCCAAAAACTAACCGAAGCACTGCAAAATCATCCCCAAATGATGGTGTTCTTCGCTTCAGCATTGGCTGAGGATTATCAAGACTCCATGGATATCTACACTAACCGTTTGTTGCATCCCATTACTTACAACATTGCCTATGATCTTCTCGTCCGTAATCAGACGGATAAGTTGCTTGGTGGTTTTGATAAAGTGAACCAAGAGGCTGAGCGGTTTGGTACCTCAGGCCGAGTCTATCGACGTGCAGTTAAGGACTTGATTGAAAAGGGATTGATTACAAAAACGGACAACGGTTTGGAGATTATTGATGAGCTGGCACTCAAAGCGTTTATTGAAGCGCATGAATGATACGCCCAGGTATTGGAACTGATGGGTTTTATAAGTCTTTGATATATCTAAGTCTTGAGTAAACGTAACTAATGTAAAGTACCTTAAATTTTGTTGAATGCATTAAAGAGTAGCGTTATATTGCGAACGCGTATGATAATAGATCTCATTAAGGCTTAACAAAATGAAAAAATTCGTTGGTGCGGCTATGCTGTCGTTATTTACTGTTTCTCCTTCTTTCGCTGCTAAAGTTGTGATTGACCACTACATGGGTCAAACAGAGCTAGAACAATCCCCAGAGCGTGTGGTTGTGATTGGCTTTGGCCCGCTAGATGCGTTGGACAACTTTGGTATCGATCCTGTTGCAGTATCTAACTCTTCTAATCTTCCTAGTTACCTTTCAAAATACAGCAAAGATAACTACACCTCTGCGGGTAGTTTGTTTGAACCTGATTTTGAAACCATCTACATGCAAAAACCGGATTTGATTTTGGTTGGTCCGCGAGCGTCTGCGAAATATGAAGAGCTGAGTGAAATTGCCCCTACAGTTGTTTTTGCGGCGAAAGAGAACCAAGGCTATTGGGAAGGCACGCAAGCGCAATGGCGCAATATTGGTAAGATCTTTAATATCGAAGAAAAAGTAGAGCAGAAAATTGAAGCGCTAGATGCTCAATTCAAAGCAATCCGTGACTACAACCAATCGAACAAAAATGATGCATTAACGATTTTGAGCATGGGTGACAACATCAGCGCGTTTGGTGCCCAGTCGCGATTTGGCGTCATTTATAACGACTTTGGCTTCTTGGAAACGGTTGAGCACGTGAAAACGGGCACTCACGGAGATGTCATTTCTTATGAGTTTATTCGTGAAGCTAACCCGAAAAATATTCTCGTGGTTGACCGAAATTCTCTGACAGGTACGCCGGATAACGATATTCGTAAATCCATGGATAACGACTTAGTCAAAGCGACCGCAGCATATAAAAATCATAAAATCACTTATTTAGATGTGGACGCGTGGTACTTGTCGATGTCTGGTGTGACAGCAACAGAAAAAATGGTCAGTGAGATAAAGCAAACCGTTGAACTGTAATCCAAGATAGCAGAGGTTAACTTTGAAGAAGTTATTGCTAACCCTTGTGGTTTTAAGCACGGTTTCGTTATTTGTTGGGGTGGCAAACATGACGCCCCAACAACTCTTTTCAGGTGATGAGAAAGCATTAGAACTTTTCTTTACCAGCCGTATACCACGTTTATTTGCCATATTGCTTGCTGGTGCTGGCTTGAGTATTGCAGGTCTTGTCATGCAGCAAATCAGCCAGAACCGATTTGCGGCACCTTCTACAACTGGTACGATCGAATGTGCCATGCTGGGCTATGTACTGAGCGTGGTTTTCTTTGGTAATGATAATCACCTTTGGCTCGTGTTCGGCATCTCGGTATTTGGGACGCTGGCGTTTGTTTTCTTTATTCAGCGCATTCAATTTAAGAGCGTGGTTTTTGTGCCACTTGTCGGGATTATTTTCGGCAATGTCATCCAATCCATGACTACGTTTATCGCTTACAAATATGATGCACTTCAAAGTCTGAATGCTTGGACAGTCGCAAACTTCGCTAACATCTTGCGTGGTGATTTTGAACTGCTGTACATCGCGGTACCAATGGTTATCCTCAGCTATCTTTTTGCCGCAAGGATCTCCGCCGTAGGTATCGGAAAAGATTTCGCGATTAACTTGGGTTTGAATTATCAGCAGATTGTGACGATTGGTGTGCTATTGGTGTCCATCATGTCAGCAAGTGTCGTGATGATTGTTGGCCAGTTGCCATTCTTAGGGCTGATTGTACCGAATCTCGTGAGTCACTTTTATGGCGATAACCTCAAAAAGAACATTCCGCTTACGGCCATGTATGGGGCCATTTTAGTGTTGTGTTGCGACTTGGTGAGTCGTTTAATTATTTTCCCTCATGAAATGCCAATCTCTATCGTGATCAGCATATTGGGTGGAGTGGTATTCATCGCTATGTTGTTGCGAGGTAAGCAACATGCGTGATTCAACGAAAATCCTGCTGCTAGGTGGCATTGCGATTCTTTTCGCGTGTCTGTTTATTGGTATTGGGCTAACGGCTGACAACTACCAATATTTTTTGTCTCGTAGAGTCCCTAAAGTATTGGCGATAGTGCTAGCGGGTGTGGCCATTGCTCAGTCTTCACTTGTATTTCAAACCATTACGCACAACCGAATTTTAACGCCAAGTATCATGGGTTTTGATGCGCTGTATGTGTTAACCCAAATTTTGATCGTGTTGATTTTTGGTGGGTTGAGTACCTTAGTTCTTAACTTGTACGTCAATTTCGCGATTGCAGTAATTGTAATGGTGTCGTTTTCGCTACTGCTGTTTGGGTTTTACTTTTCAAAAGGAAGCAAGAACTTGATTACGTTGCTATTGGTCGGCTTGATCTTTGGTCAGCTATTTTCCAATGCGGCGTCATTCTTTTCTTTGCTGATGGACCCAAACACATATGCGATTGTTCAGTCGAAACTGTACGCCAGTTTCAATAATGTCAAAGTGAACTTGGTTTACTTTAGTGCTCCGGCTTTGATGTTTGCATGTTGGTTGTTGTTTAGGATGCATCGCACTTTAGATGTGTTTTGGCTCGACCAAGACAATGCGAAAAGCTTGGGTGTTGATGTACCTAAAGTGACGAGAAATGTGTTTATTATCTCGGCGGTTTTGATTGCTATTTCTACGGCTTTGGTAGGGCCAATCATGTTCTTTGGTTTACTAGTGACCAACTTAAGCCGAGAAATGTTTCGAAGTTACCAACATAAAACGCTATTGGTCGGATGTTCGTTTCTATCCATAAGTTCACTACTTGCTGGGCAATGGATAATCGAAAACGTGTTCAGTTTTGAGACGACGTTGAGTGTCGTAATTAACTTTATCGGCGGTGCGTATTTCTTATACCTGCTGCTGAAAAACAAAGTTGTATAAATATGATAGTAATAGATAAATTAACGAAGGCTTTCGGTTCAAACAAAGTCGTAGACGAGGCCAATACTCAGTTTGAAAAGGGCAAGGTAACATCGATTATCGGTCCAAATGGCGCGGGAAAGAGCACGCTGTTATCTATGGCCTCGCGCTTAACGGAGCGAGATGGCGGTAGTGTTATCATTGATTGCAAGGAAATCGCGGAATGGGACACAAAAGAGCTAGCGAAAAAACTGGCAGTACTTCGCCAAGCTAACTCGATTACAATGCGGTTTACCGTAAAAGAGTTAGTCTCTTTTGGTCGTTTCCCATACTCTAAAGGAAATCTGACTAAAGAAGATCATGAGGTCATAGAACAAGCGATCGACTACTTAGATTTGCAAGATATTCAAGACAAATACTTGGATGAATTAAGTGGTGGTCAGCGACAGCTTGCATTTATTGCTATGGTGATTGCACAAGATACAGATTATGTCTTTCTTGATGAACCTCTTAATAACTTAGATATCAAACACTCTCTTCAGATCATGAAAGTTGTGCAGCAGTTAGCCCATGACATGAATAAAGCCATGGTGGTCGTGATTCATGATATTAATTTCGCGGCGTGTTACTCAGATGTCATATTGGCGCTTAAGAAAGGCAAGGTTGTGGCGAGTGGTGCGGTTGAAGAGGTTATTCAAGCATCTACGCTAGAGGACATCTATGAAACGCCATTTAACATCATAGAGTTAAACGGTAAGCGCATGTGTACTTATCATTAAGCGAGCTAGTTCGTTTTTAACGAGATCAATAGATAGGCGGGCTTACTTGGTGAGCTCGTCTATGATTGGGCATCGGCTCTCTGCATCTCCAGGACAAGAAGAAACCCAACCTTCAAGTTGCGTTTTGATCTCCATGAGGTGTGCAATTTTTTCTTCAACCTCTCTCAGTTTGTCCATGGTTCTTGCTTTTACTTCGCTACTTTTGCGGTTGGGGTTATGAGCAAGTTGTACGAACTCTTTGCATTCTTGCAACGAAAAGCCTGCGCTTTTTGCGCGTGATACCAAGTTAAGCTCTTGAATATGATTATCTGAATATTCGCGATAGCCAGAGTCGCTACGCGCTGGTGGAGATATGATCCCTTTGTCTTCATATAATCGAATCGACTTAGATGAAAGCCCTGTGAGCTTCGCGACAGCACCAATATTCATGTTTAACCTCCATAACGTTTAAGGCGAGTATATACCGATGTTGTGGATAAGACACTCCTAAATAACAGTCAGTTATCTAGAGTCCCCTTACTCTTTAATCACTTCATGTGGTGGCACACCAAATGCCTTTTTGAAGGCATAAGTGAAGTTAGAAGGGTGGTGGTATCCTGCTTCATAGGCGGCTTCTGTTATCGTCACTAAGCCACGTTCCAAATGTTGCCTAGCAATCTCAAGACGTCGAAAACGAATGTAGCCGTTTATGGTCATATTAAGTGATTGTTTAAATCGGCGCTGCAGGTTTGAAACACTCATTGAGAATTGGCTCGCCAACTTTTCCAAGCGTAGTTCTTGATCAAGGTGAGTTTCAATATAGCTGACAATATCCTCAATCCGACCATCAATGTGTCGTTCAATATTGCTGTTTTTAGCACTGAAATTCTTAGGAATTTGCTTGGTGGCTTGATGTAATATTTGATAGATCAAGCTTTCGACCTCTAGCTTCTCTTGGAACTCTTGCGGTGTTTCTCTATTTGTTAACGTTTCGGCCAGCTCGCATAGCGTCTGGTTAGGCTCCAACTGTTGAAACGCCTGATGAGAGTTAAAAAAGGCTCGATGACTACAATTTTGCTCAAGGCGGGCCTCTAGCCATTGGGGCTTAACCAATATGTTGATCTTATTAATGAGGTTATCTTTGAGCAGTGAACGACGAAAATTTGCAGGTTTGAGTAAGTTCACCACTACACCCTTAGGGCCGTCGCTCGCGTCTAAATCAAATTGCAAATCGTCGTAGCCAAACGAGAGTCTACCTTCTAAAAGAATAGTGACCAGCAGTGAGGCGTGTGCAGTAGAAACAATATTCGAATCAATAAGTTCTAGACAACGCCCGCCATGAACAAAAATTTGATCATTGTACTGATATGATAGGAACTTACCTTCGGCCAGTTGAGTTTGACAAGGTTGGCCTTGCGTGACAATCCATTGTTTCTCTGTCGCCTCTAGTCTTTGGGTTAAAGCTATCTTGGCAATTTTAGTTCGTTTTGTTGTGACTTCCTGCATTTGACACTTCCTCATAACACTTGTGCGATTTCGCATAACCGAATCGCCTTTGTATTTATAAAACTCATGCTTATTATACCTGAGAATTATTATCATTAATATTTAGGAGTTAAGTTATGGAAAGCCCTGCTTGTTCACCTATCAAGCTTTCAAGCCTTTGCCTTGCAGTGGGAATGGCGCTATCAACCCCTGTTTTAGCTCAAGATACTGAGTCACATTTTGAAGAGGTCGTTGTATGGGGAACGAAAGTTTCCAGCAACACTGAGTCGATGTTTGCGGACGACATGTCACTGAAGCAAGCGGATCATATGTCTGATTTACTGCGCGATATTCCCGGTGTGGATGTTGGTGGCACACACTCTGTGAATCAACGTATTACGATTCGTGGTTTGAGCGAAACCGATTTGGACATTCGTCTTGACGGTGCTTCTCAGCATGCGAGCATGTTCCATCATATTGGTAACTTGACGTTGAACCCTGACATTCTCAAATCTGCGGACATTCAGGTAGGTAATAACTCTGTGACTCAAAACGGGTTAGGCGGTTCGGTCTACTTTGAAACGAAAGACGCTCGTGACTTACTTCGTTACGATGAAAAGTTTGGTGCGCGTGTTTATGGCGGCTATGCATCCAACGACAACCAACAAGGTTCGTTGACACTGTACGGACTTTTGTCCGAAAACATTGATGCGATGGTCTATGGCCATTACGTTACGCGTGATGATTTTGAAGATGGTGATGGCAATAAAACCTATGGTGCTGCAGGTGATGTTTACAACATTCTGGCTAAGCTGGGGTATGAACTAAATGACATCCATCGTTTTGAGCTCTCTTATGACATGTACCGAGACAGTGGAGATTACAGTCCGCGTCCTGATATGTCGGGTAGTGCAAATAATAGCCTGTCGAGCAAGTTACTTATCCCTACGGATTATGACCGCGATACCGTTACCTTGAGTTACGAGTTGCGAGGCGAACAACACCAAGGAAACGTCACTCTTTATAATACCGAGACAGAAATTAAACGTGACGAAACGGTGATGGCCCCTCGTTGGCCCTCGAACCGTTTATCAAAGAACACCGCCAAAAACCAAAACTTTGGTTTGAATGGCAAATTCCAGTCAGATGTTATGTTAGGTGAGTTTGATAATCGAGTCACTTATGGCTTCGACTACATGGATAAAACGTCTTCGAGTTACTACGGTAGTCGTAAGTTTATGGACGAATCGGCGATTTCAACCGCACTGTTTGTAGAAGATCAGTTCTTCTTCTCTGATGCCTTCTTTATTACTGCAGGTATGCGCTTTGATGATTACAAACGCAAAGCTGAGACAGGAAACAGTAATTATGATGATGTGACTTGGGCTCTAGCAGCAGAATGGGCGGTGACGCAAGATTGGACGTTGTTTGCGAGTGCACGCTCTCTATTTAAAGGTCCAGAGCTAATGGAAACCTTTATTGCTTACCAAGACGTTGCATTTTTAGAGGATGGGTTAAAGCCAGAAACGGGATTGAACACGCAGGGTGGTGTTCGTTTTGATAAAACCTTTGATAAGCATTTCTTTGGGGCGAATATTACGGTATTCCAAACGGAAATTGATGATTACATTGCAGATCAGTACCAAAACGCGACTCAAACTTACCTGATTTACAACTTAGGTGATGTTGAGATTAAAGGCTTTGAAGCAAGTGCTTCTTATGGTTACGACAAGTTTAACAGCAAACTTTCTTACTCTAAGTCGGACACCAAAAACAAGAATACTGGTGGTCCTGTTGCTGGGGGCAATGGGCGTAGCATTGATATGGGTGATAGCATTGCTCTAACTTTGGATTACCAGTCAGACGCTTTAGAAACGATCTTCGGGTGGAACTCAATGTTTGTTCTAGAGGAAGACAACGTCTTTGATGGTCAGCCAAAGAAAGCAAGTTATGATGTGCATAATCTATACGCTCAATGGGTGCCGTCTGATATTGATGGGCTGTCGGTGACCTTTGGTATTGATAATGTATTTGACGAGTTGTACAGCTCTCATGCGTCTCGTTCGGGGACTGCACGTGGCTTCACGCTTGATGACTACGAGCCGGGTCGCAACTTCAAGCTCTCTGCAGCTTATCAATTCTAACAAGGTTCTTCATAGGACGTTTCAAAGTAACGAGTAAGTTCATGATTAAAGAAAGCACCCGAATAGATAGCGAACACGCTGACAAATACTTAGTGACGCTTTGTCGGCATTTTGGACGAAAAGTTCCTGCTACTTGGAATGAAAATAGCGGTTTGGTGACATTTCCGACGGGAAAAGCTGAGTTTAACCTTTGTGCATCTAGCTTAACTATAACCTGTGAGGCGGATTCAGAAGAGAAACTGAATACGGTGAAGGCGATCATTTCATCGCATGTGGACATGTTTTCTCGTCGAGAAACACTAGCACTTAGCTGGGTTCGTTAGCGCTCGTTTAAGGATGCTGTGATAGAAAGGGAATGTTAAAAGCAAAAGCCCGCAATCTTATGATTTGCGGGCTTTTATTGTTTGAATGCTATTGCGCTTTCTCAGGCTCTAGGCTTTTTTTTTCCTGCTGCATTTTTGCTAGGAAGTAGATGTTAACGCAAGCAATAAAACCGTTAGTTAGTACTACAGGCCAAGAATCAATCATTAGTCCGTAAGCAGTAAATAGCGCACAACCAATAAAGTTAAGGATACGAAGCTTGACAATATCTTTCATAGTTAGCGAAATAGCGACCATGATTGAAGCTGCATAACCTAAAATCTCAACCATATTCATGTCCATTTTTTGACCCTCTTAAAATCTGCCGAATTTTGTCGGTACCAATTCTTCTCATCTTGAGATTAATGAGGAAGCTCCATGCCTCGAATGGTCTTTTTTTGTTGTATGGACGCACTATATCAATGGAAAAACCGTGATAAAAGCCTCAAATCAAGGTTAAGAGAAGGTTAGCGATTACGCAAACGTTTAGGACTGGAATTACTGATAATTTTACTTATTGTGTTGATTGATAATAACGATGACATTAATAGCTCAAACACCATTGAAAGTAAGGGAATATTTACATATGATTGAAAATGATAATTATTTTCAAGTGCTGTGTTTATGTATTTTATTATTAGCTTGCTCGTGTTTTTTTTGCTGTATATCAGAACAAAACCGAACTCGTGGTGTGCGGGGATTCATATCGTAAGCCACTTTTTTATCGTTGCATTTTGTCCTGCAATTTATGTTGTTCAATATTTAATCGTTACGTTTTTTTCGTCACCGATATTGATTAAGATGTCATCACGCTCCGGTGTATACAACATTCTCATTGCTTTTCTTCCATTATTGATCGCAACCGGCAGTCTGGCGTTTAGCTGAATGATTTCATCTCTCTTCTTTTCTTAAAACAACTACACTTAATCAGAATAAGGTATCAATTTCATATAATTATTCGATATCTACGCGTCAGCACATGTGTCACATTTCTGTGACTACGAGTAAGTTTTACTTATGTTGCTTGGTAGTAGGGTATTTATCGATTGTTTAATGATTCAATACTTAGTTTAATCGTATAAAGGTGTGCAGTATGCCGCACTAAATTAATAAGAAATTATCTAAAAAGGTTAATGGGAAACGTAAGCCATTAGCGGAGGTCAGATGAGTACGCACACGGTACCGCAGAGCGCGATTGTAAATGCTGTCAAAGGTGAAGTTTTGGTTTTGGGCCTGGATGGAAACGTTAAGGTCATAAAAGCGGGGGATGAGTTAAGACCTGGCGAGATTATTATCACAGAAAATAATGCTTCTCTCGACGTACAGATAAATAATGAGCTTTATCTGGTCGATGCAAATTGTGTTGCTTGTCTTCCTGTGCCTTCTTCTGAACCGTTAGAACCAGTATTGGTACAATCTCCAGTTAATGGCTTGGTGACTTTTGACCCAACGGCTATTGGAAGTGCTGACTTCGACGCCAACGATATTGCCGCTATCCAGCAAGCTATTTTAGACGGAGCTGACCCTACCGCTATCTTAGAAGCAACAGCTGCTGGCGCAGGTGCTGAAGGCTCGGCTAATGCTGGCTACGTGACGGTTGAATATAATAACCCGGAAGTACTCGCTTCTACTTTTTTTGAAACGTCTGCGACTCGCAGCGGAGAAGATGCTCGCGACGAAGATGACGGTTTGAATGTCACGATTTTTGCTGATGGTGGGCAGTCACTGCAATCTAGCGTAACAGAAGGCTCAATTTCTCTATCAAGCTACCCGCAAACCATTTCGTCTAGTGTGCTGGTTGAAGCAGGGGATCTCGCACTTGATACTGCTTCATTTGTACCCGAAACGTCTTCTTTAGAGTCTTTGTTGACTGAGCTTAACAGTGATATTACCTCTGGTGGTCAGCCAGTGGCGTTCGTTTATGACGAAGCGCAAAATGCCATTATCGGTACTCAAGAAGGTAACGAAGTGCTTCGTATCGAGATCGAAGCGACATCTGTAGGCCGTGATTTAGAGTTAGAAGTCGTTACCACGATTAGCCAGGGCGTTGACCATGTTGCGTCTGTTGCTGATGGCCAAGTATCGATCGTCGGTGGTCAAATCAATATTGCTTTTGATATTACAGGTGCAGATATTGGTGGTAACAGCATTCAAGCGCCTATCGATTTTACGACAACCGTTATTGATGGCGATGATCCTGCGCCGCAAAACGTTACTTTTGAAAACGTTGAATCTTCTTCTACACCAATTACTGGCACCTTTGTTGATATTGGTAGTGATCAATTGGCAACGGTCACGTTTAATCAAGAAGGACTTAGTCAGTTCGATGGCCTACTGAGTGATAATCAGGCGACAGAAGCGGTACTCTCTGAAGACGGCAGTACTATCACCTTGTCCATTGCTGGCTCGAATGAAACCGTCTTAACCATCAGTCTGAATACTGATGGTACCTACCAATTTGAGCAATTTAAGCCGTTAGAACAAACAAACGGTGAAGATACGATTGAGCTCTCTTTACCAACCACAATCGTCGACTATGACCAAGATACGGCAAGCAACACCTTTACGATGACCATCCTCGATGGCGATAACCCAGTGATTGAGAACGTGACGGGCTTGTCTTTAGATGAGGCGGGGGTTGACCAAGGTTCACAGGAAGGCGCGGCAGTAACAAGTGGTACTGGGTCGATCACGACAGCGGTCGGAAGTGACATCATTGATCACTATGAGTTGGAACCTACAGAGTTCAATGTTGGTGGAGAACTCCAATCTCAAGGGCAGGTTGTTCAACTAGAACTAGCGTCCGAGAGTAACGGCGTACGTACTTACGAAGGCTTCATCGAGCTGGATGGTGTGCGTATTACCGTATTTGATGTGGCGATTGATGCACCTGCATTGGGCGAATACCAATTCAACTTGTATGAACAACTTGACCATACGGGTGCTAACGATGACTCGCTCACTTTCTCACTGCCAGTTTACGCGGTAGATGCGGATGGTGACCGCTCCTCTATTACCGAAGGTTCGAACACACCAGAAGCTGCGCAAATTGTCATTCAAGTTCAAGATGACGTTCCTTCGATTGATGGCGTTGATGCGCTAGCCGTCGATGAAGACGATTTATCAAGCATTGGCTCCGATCAAAGCGACTCTGTGTTCGCGCAAGGTAGCTTCACGACGACTCAGGGCTCAGACCGTGTTGTAAGTTATCAATTAGAGAGCGGCACTGATCCACTCAATGGGTTGGAATCGCAGGGGCGATCTATCTATCTGACGGAAACAACCAATTCAGATGGCAGCTTTACCTATTCTGCAACGGCAGAAGGGGACGCTATCTTCACCTTACAAGTGAACCCTGACGGTTCTTATTCATTTACCCTTGAAGGTCCAATCGATCATGCTGTGGGTAGCGATAGCTTAACTCTAGACTTCACTATTGTCGCAACGGACTTTGACGGTGACACCAGTTCACTTGTTCTACCGGTAACCATTGCCGATGATGTGCCAACCATTAATGACGTTGTCGCTCTTACCGTCGATGAAGATGACTTAAGTTTGGTAGGCTCTGACCAATCACAGTCAACGCTGGTCGAAGGTCAGTTTACGACAACTCAAGGTTCTGATGGCGTCGTACAGTATCAGTTGGATGTAAACGCTGATTCTTTAAATGGCCTGCAATCTCAAGGTCAAACCGTTTCCATTGCCGAAACGCAAAATGCAGATGGCAGTTACACCTACAGCGCAACGGCAAATGGCAGTGCAGTTTTCACATTAATTTTGAATACCGACGGCTCGTACAGTTTTGAGCTGCAAGGTCCAATTGACCATGCGGCAAATAGCGACAGCTTAACCCTTGATTTTAGCGTTATTGCTACAGACTTCGATGGTGACATAAGCCAAATCGTATTGCCTGTTACCATCGTGGATGATAAGCCAACTATTACCGATGTTGATGCGATTACTGTTGATGAAGATGATTTAGGCACGATTGGTTCGGACCAGACTGACCCGATTTCTATTGATGGTAGCTTCACCACCACACAAGGCTCTGACCGAGTGGTAAGTTATCAGCTTGATGCTTCTGCAACACCAGTTGACTGCCTTACATCACAAGGCGTGGCAGTTACGCTGACTGAAACCGCAAACGCTGATGGCAGCTTTACTTACGAGGCGACAGCGGGTAGTGAAGCGGTCTTTACGCTGACGGTGAATACTGATGGTAGCTATAACTTCACGCTTGAAGGTCCAATCGACCACGCGGTAGATAGCGATGAGCTGACACTCAACTTCCCAATCATCGCAACAGACTTTGATGGCGACACCACAAATGCCACTATCCCAGTGACAATCGTGGACGATAAGCCTGTTATTACCGACGTCGACACCATTACGGTTGATGAAGATGATCTAGCGTCAATTGGCTCAGACCAAAGCAATCCAATTTCTATTGATGGCAACTTTACTACCACACAAGGCTCTGACCGAGTGGTGAGCTACCAACTCGATGCTTCAGCAACACCAGTGGACGGTTTAACATCGCAAGGCGTGGCTGTCACACTGATAGAAACCGCAAATGGTGATGGTAGTTTCACTTATGAAGCGACTGCGGGTGGCAACCCAGTATTTACTCTGACAGTAGATACTGATGGCTCTTACAACTTCACGCTAGAAGGGCCAATTGATCACGCGGTGGATAGTGATGAGCTGACACTCAACTTCCCAATTATCGCAACCGACTTCGATGGCGACACCGTTACTGAAACCATTCCAGTCACGATTGTTGATGATGTACCGACCATCACAGCGGTGGATGCGTTGAGTGTCGATGAAGATGACCTTAGCGGCGTGGGCTCAGACCAAACTGACGCTGTGTTCGTTGAAGGCGCGTTTACCACTATTCAAGGCTCTGACCGAGTGGTGAGCTATCAACTGGATTCAACGGCTGATCCTGTTGCGGGGCTAACGTCTCAAGGTGAGGCGATTACCTTGGTGGAAACCGCCAACGGTGATGGCAGCTTTACTTATGTGGCGACCGCAGACGGCAATCCGGTATTCACGTTAAACGTAGCAACAGATGGCACTTACGATTTTACGCTGCAAGGCCCGATTGACCATGCAGCTAACAGCGACAGCCTGACGATTGATTTCCCAATTATTGCCACCGATTTTGATGGTGATACGACTTCGGCAACCATTCCAGTCACGATTACGGATGATGCACCAATCATCGATAATGTTTTGCCTCTGGCTGTAGACGAAGATGATTTATCAGGTATTGGCTCAGACCAAACTGACGCTGTGTTTGTTGAAGGCGCGTTCACCACTACCCAAGGTTCAGACCGTGTGGTGAGCTACCAACTTGATTCAACTTCTGATCCTGTTTCGGGGCTAACCTCCCAAGGTGAGCCAGTTACTCTGGTAGAGACTGCGAATGCTGATGGCAGCTTTACTTACGTGGCTACCGCGGATGGCAATCCGGTTTTCACCATGAACGTGAATGCTGATGGCACATACAATTTCCGTCTGGAAGGGCCGGTCGATCACGCGTTAAACAGCGATGAATTAGTACTGAACTTCCCAATCATTGCAACAGACTTTGACGGCGATACGACGACCGCGACCATTCCCGTCACGATTACTGATGACGTTCCAACTATCGACAACGTTGTTCCACTCACGGTGGACGAAGATGATCTCGCCTCAATTGGCTCAGACCAAAACGATGATGCGTTTATGTCGGGTTCTTTCAGCACAACTGAAGGCTCGGACAGCGTTGTTAAATACCAGCTTGATGCAACAGCAGATCCAGTAGCAGGGTTAACCTCTCATGGTGAGCCTGTCGTACTTGCTGAGACAACAAATGGTGATGGCAGCTTTACTTACACTGCCACAGCAGATGGCAATGCCGTATTTGAACTGGTGGTGAAGCCAGATGGCAGCTACACCTTTACTCTGCAGGGCCCACTAGACCATGCGGTGAATAGCGACAGTCTGCAAATCGACTTCCCGATTATCGCAACAGACTTTGATGGCGACACCTCATCGGAGACGTTACCTGTCACTATCGTTGATGATAAACCAACCATCACTGACGTAGACGCAATCCGTGTGGATGAAGATGACCTAGCGACGATTGGCTCTGACGGCTCAGATCCAATTTCAATCGATGGCAACTTCACTACAACGCAAGGTTCTGATGGGGTAGTAAGCTACCAATTAGATACTGCTGCAACGCCAGTTGATGGCCTAACATCGCAAGGTGTGGCAGTGACGCTGACGGAAACTGCAAACGGCGACGGTAGCTACACTTATGAAGCGACAGCAGGAACTGAAGCCGTATTTACGCTGACCGTGAATACGGATGGTTCATACAACTTCACGCTTCAGGGGCCAATTGACCATGCGACAGACAGTGATGAGCTGACACTGAACTTCCCAATCATCGCGACGGATTTTGATGGTGATACCACCACAGAAACGATCCCAGTCACCATCGTGGATGATAAGCCGACCATTACCGATGTCGATGCGATTACCGTTGATGAAGATGATTTAGGCACGATTGGCTCAGATCAAACTGACCCGATTTCAATCGATGGCAACTTCACCACCACACAAGGCTCGGACCGAGTGGTGAGCTATCAGCTTGATGCTTCTGCAACACCAGTTGACGGCCTTACATCACAAGGCGTGGCCGTCACGCTGACTGAAACCGCAAACGGTGATGGCAGCTTTACTTACGAGGCGACAGCGGGTACTGAAGCGGTCTTTACGCTGACAGTGAATACTGATGGTAGCTATAACTTCACGCTTGAAGGTCCAATCGACCACGCAGTAGATAGTGATGAGTTGATACTGAACTTCCCAATCATCGCGACCGACTTTGATGGCGACACCACAAATGCCACTATCCCAGTGACGATCGTAGACGATAAGCCAGTTATTACTGACGTGGATTCCATTACGGTTGATGAAGATGATCTAGCGTCAATTGGCTCAGACCAAAGCAACCCGATTTCTATTGATGGTAACTTCACCACCACGCAAGGTTCAGACCGAGTGGTGAGCTACCAACTCGATGGCACATCAACACCAGTTGACGGTTTAACCTCGCAAGGTGTGGCTGTCACGCTAACAGAAACTGCAAATGGTGATGGCAGTTTTACCTACGAAGCAACAGCGGGCTCTGAAGCGGTCTTTACGCTGACTGTGAATACTGATGGCTCTTATAACTTCACGCTAGAAGGGCCGATTGATCACGCGGTTGATAGTGACGAGTTGACACTAAATTTCCCAATTATCGCAACCGACTTTGATGGCGACACTGTCACTGAAACCATTCCAGTCACGATTGTTGATGATGTACCGACCATCACAGCGGTGGATGCGTTAAGTGTCGATGAAGACGACCTTAGCGGTGTGGGTTCCGACCCTGGCGGCGATCTGTTCGTTGAAGGCGCGTTTACGACCACTCAAGGCTCTGACCGAGTGGTGAGCTATCAACTGGATTCAACGGCTGATCCTGTTGCGGGGCTAACGTCTCAAGGTGAGGCGATTACCTTGGTGGAAACCGCCAACGGTGATGGCAGCTTTACTTATGTGGCGACCGCAGACGGCAATCCGGTATTCACGTTAAACGTAGCAACAGATGGCACTTACGATTTTACGCTGCAAGGCCCGATTGACCATGCAGCTAACAGCGACAGCCTGACGATTGATTTCCCAATTATTGCCACCGATTTTGATGGTGATACGACTTCGGCAACCATTCCAGTCACGATCACGGATGATGCACCAATCATAGATAATGTTGTGCCTCTTGCAGTAGACGAAGATGATTTATCAGGTATTGGCTCAGACCAAACTGACGCTGTTTATGTTGAAGGCGCGTTCACGACCACTCAAGGTTCAGACCGTGTGGTGAGCTACCAACTTGATTCAACGGCTGATCCTGTTTCAGGTTTAACTTCTCAAGGTGAGCCTGTTACTTTGGTAGAGACTGCGAATGCCGATGGCAGCTTCACTTACGTGGCTACCGCGGATGGCAATCCGGTTTTCACCATGAATGTGAATGCAGACGGCACATACAACTTCCGTCTAGAAGGGCCAATCGATCACGCGTTAAACAACGATGAGCTAGTACTGAACTTCCCAATCATTGCAACAGACTTTGATGGCGATACGACGACCGCGACCATTCCAGTTACGATTACTGATGACGTTCCAACCATTGACAACGTTGTTCCACTCACGGTGGACGAAGATGATCTCGCTTCAATTGGCTCAGACCAAAACGATGATGCGTTTATGTCGGGGTCTTTCAGCACAACTGAAGGCTCGGACAGCGTTGTTAAATACCAGCTTGATGCAACAGCAGATCCAGTAGCAGGGTTAACCTCTCATGGTGAGCCTGTCGTACTTGCTGAGACAACAAATGGTGATGGCAGCTTTACTTACACTGCCACAGCAGATGGCAATGCCGTATTTGAACTGGTGGTGAAGCCAGATGGCAGCTACACCTTTACTCTGCAGGGCCCACTAGACCATGCGGTGAATAGCGACAGTCTGCAAATCGGCTTCCCGATTATCGCAACAGACTTTGATGGCGACACCTCATCGAAGACGTTACCTGTCACCATCGTTGATGATAAACCAACCATCACTGACGTAGACGCAATCCGCGTGGATGAAGATGACTTAGCGACGATTGGCTCCGACGGCTCAGATCCAATTTCAATCGATGGCAACTTCACTACAACGCAAGGCTCTGATGGGGTAGTAAGCTACCAATTGGATGCTGCTGCAACGCCTGTTGACGGTCTAACATCACAAGGTGTGGCCGTCACGCTGACTGAAACTGCAAACGGCGACGGTAGCTACACTTATGAAGCGACAGCAGGAACTGAAGCCGTATTTACGCTAACAGTAAACACGGATGGCTCATACAACTTCACGCTGCAAGGGCCAATCGACCATGCGGTAGACAGTGATGAGCTGACGCTGAACTTCCCAATCATCGCAACGGATTTTGATGGTGATACCACCACAGAAACGATCCCAGTCACCATCGTGGATGATAAACCGACCATTACTGATGTCGATGCGATTACCGTTGATGAAGATGACTTAAGTACGATTGGCTCAGACCAAACTGACCCGATTTCAATCGATGGTAACTTTACCACCACACAAGGCTCGGACCGAGTGGTGAGCTATCAGCTCGATGCTTCTGCAACACCTGTAGCTGGACTCACATCACAAGGCGTGGCAGTCACACTGACGGAAACCGCAAACGGCGATGGTAGCTTTACTTACCAAGCGGCAGCGGGGACTGAAGCGGTCTTTACGCTGACAGTGAATACCGATGGCTCTTATAACTTCACGCTAGAAGGTCCAATCGACCACGCGGTAGATAGTGACGAGCTGACACTGAACTTCCCAATCATCGCAACCGACTTTGATGGCGACACGTCTGCTGAGACAATTCCTGTCAAGATCGTTGATGACAAACCGACACTTGGTGGCATCGAAGCAACAAGTGTGCAAACGGTTGACGAGGACGATATCCCAACAGTCGGATCTGATGGTACGCAGTCGAACAGCATTGCAGGTAACTTCATCGCGACTGATGGCTCTGATGGCATTGTGGAGTACAGCGTTTCTGACCTAACCACGCCAGTACAAGGCCTGACCTCTGGTGGTCAATCTCTGGTTATGGTTGAAGTATCAAACGCAGGTGGCGTTTCAGTTTACGAAGCTCGTATTGATGGCACGACGACACCAGTATTCCGTGTGACTCTCGATGCTTCTGATGATAGCTACACTTTCGATTTGCTTGCTCCTCTCGATCATCCAAATGCTGATGGCCAAAATGAACTGGTCATCAATTTACCGATAAACGCGACTGACTTTGATAGAGACGTGTCGAACAACATCACCTTACCAATTACGGTTGTGGATGATGTTCCGACCATTGACGGTTTACTAGCAGGCAGCGAACAAACCGTTGATGAAGATGACCTACCAGCAGGTACGGATGCTGCAAGTGCAGAAGATACTGTTATTTCAGGTACTTTTGATATCACCGAAGGTGCTGACCAAGTTGCTTCTATTCAGCTGAGTGACCTGACCACGCCTGTTGCGTCACTGACTTCAGATGGTGAAGCTATCACCTTAGTTCTGTCTTCTAGCGCAAACGGCGTGAACGTATACCAAGGTGTCGCTGGCAATCCTGCTGAAGTGGTGTTCGAACTGACGTTGGATGCAACGAACAACACCTACGAGTTTGATTTACAGAAGCCGCTTGATCATCCAGATGGTAATCAGCAAAATGAGATTGTTATTAACCTCCCTGTGACGGCGACAGATAATGATGGTGATACTTCACCAGCCTTCACATTGCCAATTACCGTTGTGGACGATGTTCCAGTTGTTACCAATATTGAAAGTCTACGTGTCGACGAAGATGACTTACCTCTTGGTTCTGATGGCACTAAAGAGCCGTTAACGGTATCAGGTGAATTCGAAGTCACTAGCGCAGATGGTATTGATGCTTTCGAATTGGATCTGAGCTCAAATCCTATCCCGAATCTGAAATCGGGTGGAGAAGAGGTAACACTTTCTCAAGACGTTGGTGCTTCAACTGCTGACGCGCGTGTTTACGTGGGACAAACTCCGGGTGGAGTGACGGTCTTCACGTTGACACTTCATCAAGATGGTAAATACGACTTTGAGTTATCTGGTCAGTTAGATCACGCGATTAACTCTGATGAGATTTTGTTGAATCTACCTGTGAAGATCACGGATGGCGACAACGATATCATCACTGCGACCTTGCCAGTGACCATCGTAGATGACAAGCCAACCATTGATGCTATTAGCTCTGGTAGTACCTTGTCTGTGGATGAGGATGATATTCCGAGCCAAGGTTCGGACGACACGCCAGAATCCAATATCATTGGTGGCAACTTTGACGTTACTGATGGTGCCGACTCTATCGTTAGCTTCCAGTTGGATAGCTTAACGTCGCCTGTTTCTGGACTTACCTCAGGTGGTCAACCGCTTGAGTTGGTTGAGTTTTCAAATTCAAACGGTGTGATTGAGTACCGAGCTTATGTACAAGGTACGACGGACACCGTCTTTAAACTGACGCTAAATGGTTCAGCAGACAGTTATGAATTTGAACTGTTGGGTGCACTTGATCATCCTGCGGGTAACGATGAAAACTCGTTGGTCATTAACTTCCCAGTCAACGCGACTGATTTTGATGGCGATGTGTCCAATAACATCACCTTGCCGATCACCGTGGTGGACGATGTCCCAGCTATTGTGAAAGTGACAGACTCTAGCCAACAAACCGTTGATGAAGATGATCTTTCCGGTGGCTCTGACACGACAAGTAGTGATTCAACGGTATTGAACGGCGGATTTGAGGTCGTTGCTGGTGCAGACAAGATTGTCAGCTACCAAGTTTCAGACCTCGATGCAGTCGTGTCTGGTTTAACGTCGAACGGCAGCAGCATCGAGTTGAATCTAGTAAGCACGAATGGTGGAGTAACCAGTTACGAAGCGGTTATTACTGGCACATCAACTAAGATCTTCACGCTGTCTCTTGATGCGAATAATGACAGCTACCAATTTGAGCTGTTGGGACCAATCGACCATGACGCTGTTCAAGGTGAAAACAACCTTGTCATTGATATTCCAATTACAGTAACAGACTTTGATGGTGACACGTCATCATCACTGAATCTTCCAATTACCGTAGTTGATGACATTCCCGAAATTAAATCAGCAGATGCTTTGGCTGTTGATGAGGATGACCTTGCCAACGGCTCTCAGGCAACCAACAAAGACAGCCTAGAAGCAACGGGCAATTTCGATACGGTGGAAGGGGCAGATACCGTTGTCTCTTATCAGTTGGATCTTACTTCTAACCCGATACCAGGAGTAACTTCAGGTGGTTTTGCGGTGACGTTAGTTCAAACCGCGGTAAGCAACAACAACTTTACTTATCAAGGTCAAACACCTGATGGTAACTCAGTGTTCACACTAGTTTTGAACGCTGACGGCTCTTACAAGTTTACGCTTGAGGGTGCGCTAGATCACTCAACTCAAGGCGAAGATACACTCATACTTGATCTCCCAGTCTTTGCGACCGATGTCGATGGTGATACGGCAGGTATTAACTTACCAGTGACGATTACCGATGATGTTCCAACCTTGCACGATGCATCTATTTCGCGTGTTGAGGGGCAAGGCAGCCGCACGGTTCGTTTATTCCGAGACCCTGTAGAGGGGGATGATGACCTTGGTGCTGACGGCGCACAAGTGACTTCATTCTCGGCTGATGATTCAGGCATTTACTTTAAGCAAAATGGTGTTGATTCTGATTCTGTCGATTTGAACGGCAGCGACCAAGTCGTATTTGTTCACAAGGTTCTTGACGGAGTGGATACTGAAATCGGTCGTTTGGTTGTTCGAACCGATGGCAGTGTGTCATTCCGTCCGAATGACGACCTTGACCATACCGAAACCGACTCGATTGATTTCACCATCAACGTTGTTGCAACCGATGGTGATGGCGATATCGCAGATGCCGATGTGGATATCTCGATAAGAGACCGCAATGCGCAAATTGACACGTCTACCGTTACTGCGTTCGAAGACCAAGGGCGTGATGGTGTCGTTGTGGGCGTTGACTCTGCAAATACTCAGGACAACTTGTCGACGCTGGATGTTAGCCCTGCGAAAGTCGACTTGGTTATCAATTTACACGATATCGACCGTAACGAGAGCTTAGGTGACATCACTATTCGAGATGCTGATACTCACAACGGTACGTTCTACTACAGAGACGGCAGTGGCAACTACATTGAATTAACATCTGTGGGCAATACGGTTGTTCTCGACGCATCAAATGTTGAGCAGTCATTCAATGGTGAGCTTGTCTCGTTAGATAACTTGTACTTCGTACCAGATCGTCATACATCAACCGATGCTTCTGGTATCGATCCTCGTATCCGCGTGGAAATTCTTAACAATGGTACGCCAGATCATACGATTAATGGTCGTTTAGACATTGAAGTTGCTGCCGTCGCAGATATTGCAACGTGGACGGCAAGCAGCGAATTTAACTACTCGGTTGATGAAGATGGAAACAATGTCGCACTTAACATCACGGCTGAAACCCAAGACACTAGTAACCCTGAAGGCATTGTGTACGAGCTTGTCTTTACACAAGGAGAAGGTAACGCAGAGTTAGTCTATTCAGATGGTAGTGCGATACCAAAATCCGGTGGTGTTTATCTGGTGGATGCAAGCCGAATTGATGAAGTTCAAGTTGATCCGATAGATAACTTCTCGGGCGAAATCAGAATTGATGTCACCGCTATTACGACGGAAAACAACAATCCACTGCTTGGGAAAGATACCGCTCGCTCAGAAACCGAAACCATCATTATTGATGTAAACCCAGTTGCGGATAAAGGTAGTTTTACTGTAAACCGAATTAATGTGTTTGAGGATAATGCTCGAACTCAAAATACGGTAGACCCTGTCACTGATCACGACCCACTCCAATTAAGTGAAGTGATCACCATGAAACCATCAGCGGACTTAGATGGTTCTGAAGCGTTATTTGTGCGCATTTCTAACTTCTCAATTGATGGGGTTACTTTGGTGTGGCTGGACTCAGCAAACCCAAGTCAGATAGTAGAAGTGACCGATTCAGGCGGCAATGTACTTTATTACGAAGTGCCAGAGTCTGAATTAGCGAACGTCGAAGTTCTTCCTCCGTTGCACAGCAATGATGACTTTACTTTCAATGTCGAAGGCATTGTGAAAGACACAGCATCATTGTCTACCGGTACGACAGAAGATGTGTTGTCACTGGGCAGTAAGACCGTCATCGTTGGTGTAAAAGGTGTTGCTGACATACCAGACACGGTATTAATTGACGCGGGGAACGTTTGGAACCGATTCGTAGACGGAGATGTGGCCGGGATAGAGACGACTATTGAAGAGAATGGTGTTGTAAACCTCAACTTCTCGGTTGTATCAGGTGAAGTTGCCGATAGACCACAGGATGATTCAGAAGCCATTACTGTTATCCTGTCCAACATCCCCGACGGTGTTCGTGTCGTAGATTCAGACGGTTCAAGCGTTGACCTCACCTTTGTTGGCTATGATGGTAACGGTCAACCGATTTACGAAGCAAACATCACTGGGCTGAATTTTAATTCCGGTATTCAAATTATTCCAGAAGCCTCTTCAACCGAAAACATTGCGATTACAGGGACGATCATTGTTACCGAAAATGATGGTCATAGTCGTGTGATTGAAAGAGAGGTAAGGATCAAGGTCGAACCCGTTATTGACGCTCAAGATAACTACGTTGTTCGATCGGAGGGAGATGAAGATACGCGCTTTGACATCGATTGGAAACCGACGCTCGTACAAAGCCCTGATACCGATGAATTCTTTAGTGATGTAACCATCTCTGGATTTCCTCCAGGCAGCACGGTCTATGTAGATGGTGTGGCACAAGCGCTTGTTTCTGGAACACTAACGCTTTCACCGCAAGCTGGTGAATCAGAGCAAGATTTTTCCGCTAAAATCTCTCA
Organism: Vibrio sp. 1731; assembly: GCF_033339955.1. Classification (NCBI taxonomy): domain Bacteria; kingdom Pseudomonadati; phylum Pseudomonadota; class Gammaproteobacteria; order Vibrionales; family Vibrionaceae; genus Vibrio; species Vibrio sp. 1731. The sequence continues at coordinate 277,683 of NZ_JAWOVO010000006.1, forward strand.
AAGTGGCTATGTTCAAGTCCAGTTGGAGCAGGATTCAAGTACTGACTTTGACTTGACCACGACCGTCACTGTGAAAGAGATTGACCATGAATATGTTGACGCTTCGAATCCCGGTGAAGGTATCGCTGAGAAAACCATCAATGGTACGGTGAATGTCCAAGTTAATCCAATCGTTGAGCCAGAGGATAATACGGGGGCAATAGATGACCAAACCCGTCTGCTTGTCACTGAAAGTGGTGGTGGTGCTACCGATATCGTGAAGTCAGATGATCAAGGTAACATTGACTTTACGATCAACACTTCTATGGGGGGCGAATCTGGCGCTCATATCATTAAATACCAAGAGTTTGATGCGTCTTCAGATGAAGTGGTGACTCAACTTGTTGTTCAATTTCACAATGTGGACCCTGAGATCCTCAACCAATTGGTTATCGTCGGTGCACTAAATGAAGGTGGAGGTCGTTGGACAGTAACTAATGAAGACAACTTCTCAATTGGCTATGTTCCCTTTAACTGTTGTTATACTTAAAGTAGGCAACGATTGGAGGGAACTCCTATGCTTCAGTCACAGT